>JANMKO010000013.1:0-4713 GCA_031372085.1 Betaproteobacteria bacterium | reverse complement strand
CCACAGCGGGTCGTCGTCGGCCATCGGCTCATGGGCCTGCACATCCAGCGCCGCACCGGCCAGGTGGCCCGATTGCACGGCGGCCAGCAGGTCGGGCTCGACCACATGCCCGCCGCGCGCGATGTTGATCAGGTAGGCGCCGGGCGGCATGGCGGCAAAGGCGGCGGCGCCGAGCAAGCGCTCGGTGTCGGTGGTCAGCGGCAGGGCATTGACGACGATCTGGCTGTGTGCCAGCACGGCGTGCAGCGGCCCGCTGCTGCGCCGCCAGCCGGTGACGGCAAAGCCCAGCGCGGTGAGCACCCGGCCCACCTCGCGCCCCACCTCGCCCCAGCCCAGCACGGCCACGCGTGATCTTGCGGCGGCCATCGGCTGGCGCAGCCACAGCCGGCGCTGCTGCTGGGCCTCGTACAGCGGCAGGGCGCGGGCCTGGCGCAGTGCCATCAGCGCCACGTACTGGGCGATGCCCAGGGCCTGGTCGGGGTCAACCACCCGCGACACCCGCACCGCCGGGGCCAGATCGGGCACCAGCAGTTTTTCAACCCCCGCCGCCATCGAGCAGACCCAGCGCAGCGCCGGCAGCCGGCCCGCCAGGCCGGGCGGAAAGCGCCAGCCCAGCACCACCTCTACCTGGGCCAGCGTGGCCGCGTCCAGCGTGCGGCTGTAGACCAGCAGCGTGAGCGCGGGCGCCTGGCGGTGGATGGCGGCGGCCAGCGGGGCGGCCATGGCCGGATCGGCCAGCAACAGGATGGGGGCGGCAAGGGTCATGGCCGGCAGTGTGCCGGTGGCGCCGGGCCCGGCCTATCGCGCGGGTGACGGGCGGCCCAGCGCCAGCGCGGTTGGCGGCAGTCGGGGTTGCTGCGCCCTCATCCCAGCCTTCTCCCGCGTGCGGGAGAAGGGGCGGGGCACGGCCCCGGGGCGGCAGTCGGGGTTTGCGCCGCCTACTGCGCGTGGCAGCGGGTTGGGGTGCCGGTGCCGGCCGACGGCCAGCCCGCCAGCCAGCCGGCCACCGCATCGGCCGCCAGCGGCTTGCTGAACAAATAGCCCTGGCCTTTGTCGCAGCCCAACTGGCGCACCACGGCGGCTTGGGCCTCGGTCTCGATGCCCTCGGCCACGGTGGCCATGCCCAGGCTTTGCGCCACCCGCACCGTGGCCTGGATCAGCACCCGGTGGTGGGCGCTGCTGTCGGCCTGGCTGACAAAGGATCGGTCGATCTTGACCACATCCACCGGCAGCAGGTGCAGGCTGGCCAGTGACGAATAGCCGGTGCCAAAGTCGTCCAGCGCCAGGCTCAGGCCCAGTGCCTTGAGCGCATGCAGCGTGGCCTGCACGGCGGCGTCTTGCGCGGCCAGGCTTTCGGTCACCTCCAGCTGCAATTGCGCCGGGGCCATGCCGGTGCTGTGCAGCAGGGCCTGCACCCGGGCCACCCAGCCAGGCTGGCCAAGCTGGGCGCGCGACAGGTTGACGGCCAGCAGGCGCGGCGCGCGTGCGCCCAGCGTGCGCTGCCAGGCCACAAACTGGCGGCAGGCGGTGCTCAGCACAAAATCACCCAGCGCGCCGATCAGGCCGCACTGCTCGGCCACGCCGATGAAATCCAGCGGGCCCACCACGCCGCGCACCGGGTGGCGCCAGCGCACCAGGGCTTCGACCCCGGCGTAGGGGTCGAATGGCGTGAACCCGGCGCAGGGGTCGAATGGCGTGAACCCGGCGCAGGGGTCGAATGGCGTCGCCCCGGCGCCGGGATCGAATGGCGTCGCCCCAGCACAGGGGTCGAGTGGTGGCGCCCCGGCGCACGGGTCGAATGGCGTTACCCCAGCACCGGTGTTGGCGGCCCGCTGTGCCTGCAAGCCCACCACCGGCTGGTAGACGACAAACAACTGGCCGTCGGCCAGCGCGGTGCGCAACTCGGCCTCGATGCTGCCGCGCGCCGCCGCCCGGGCCTGCATCGCCGGCTCGAACATCCGGTAGCAGCCGCCACCGGCGCGCTTGGCTTCGACCATCGCGATGCTGGCGTCGTTGATCACGCCGTCGGCGTCCTGCGCCGCCTGGGCTGCCAGCACGATGCCCATGCTGATGCTGCAATGCACCTGCTGCTGGCCCAGGCCGTAGGGCTGGGCCAACACGTCCAGCAGGCGCTGCGCCACGGCGTGCACATCGTCGGGGCGGGCCAGGTCGTCCAGCAGCACGACAAACTCGTCGCCACCCACACGCGCGGCCATCGGCGGGAGGCCGACCGGGCCGACAAGGCCGGCGTGGCTGGTCTGGCGGTGGGCGTGGCCGCCGGGGTGGGCGCCAGGCAGCGCACCGGCGCGCAGGGCAGTGCGCGCACTGGCGCGCGGGCCGGCGCGCAGCGTGGCGCGCACCCGGTCGGCCAGCAGGCCCAGCAGCTCGTCACCGGCGGCCTGGCCCAGGCGGTCGTTGATCTGCATGAAGCGGTCGCAGTTCATGAACAGCAGCGCAAAGCCGGGGCCTGCCGCGCCGTGCGGGCCGGCCACGCCAGGCCGGCGGGCCAGCGCCTGCGCCAGCCGCTCGCGCAGCGCCGCGCGGTTGGGCATGTGGGTCAGGCTGTCGGTTCGGGCGGCCGCGCTCAGGCCCAGCGCCAGGCCTTGTTGCTCACGCTGCACGTCCAGCGTGGCGTCGCTGAGCACGGCCATCAGCCGGCCCGTGTCCAGCCGCATCAGGCTGATCGACAGCACCTGCGGCGCGCCCGCGCCAGGCAGCCCGGCGTGGTCGGCACCCGGCCCGCCGCTGGCCGCACCGCCCGCCCCGCTGCCGGGCCCGGGCTGTAGCGGGATGCGCAGCGATTCACAAACCACGCCGGTGGGTGCAGCAAAGGCCGCCACCAGCTGGCGCAGTTGGGGTGCCACGGGGTCCAGTACCGCAAACAGGTTGTCCAGCCCGCCGTCGGGCGACAGCGGCATCAGCAGATTGGCCGACATCGGGTTGATCATCTCGATGTCGCCGGCCAGCGTGGTCTGCACCAGGCCGATCGGCGCCCGGTAGAGAAACTGCATCAGCCCGTCATTGAGCTCGTCGGCCGTGCCCACGGCCGGGGCCATGGCGGGCGTCGTCAGGGCGCAAGTCATGTCGGCGACCAGCACTCGATGCGGTTGCGACCGGCGGCCTTGGCGGTGTAGAGCGCCTGGTCGGCTCGCTTCATCAGCCCGTCCAGGCCGATGCCGGGGTCGTCCAGCGTGGCCACGCCGCCGCTGACGGTGACGGGGATCGGCACCCCGTCCACCACCAGCGCATGCGACGCCACAGCCTGGCGCAGCCGGTCGGCCACGGCCAGCGCGCCGGCGGCGTCGGTGCACGGCAGCAGCACCGCAAACTCCTCACCGCCCACCCGGGCCACCACGTCCACCTGGCGGAACAGATCGCTCAACAACCCGGCCAGGTGGCACAGCACCGCGTCACCCGCCGGGTGGCCGTGCAGGTCATTGATGCGCTTGAAGTTGTCGGCATCAAACAACACCAGCGACAGCGGGCGCGGCGCGCGTTTGCCGCGCACCAGCTCCAGCTCGGCGGCCTCAAAAAAGGTGCGGCGGTTGGCAATGCCGGTCAGGTGGTCGCAGGCGATGGCCTTGCGCTGCGTCTCACTGGCTTCGCGCTTGTCGGTGATGTCGCGCAGCACCAGGCAGTAGGCCGGCTCGTCCGGCCCGGCCGGGCCGCTGGCTGCCGGCCTGGCCGGGCCGCTGGAGGGCAACCCGGCCAGGCCGCTGGAGGGCAACCCGGCCCATCCGGCCAGGCCGTGGGGCGCGGGCCGGTCGCGCAGCGGCGCCACCATCGCGCTGCCCCAGAACCGGCTGCCGTCGGCCTTCATGCGCCAGCCGTCGTCCAGGCTCCAGCCGTTGGCGTCGGCCTCGCACAGCCGGTCTTGCTGGCGCTCGGGGGTGGTGGCGTCGGGCGGCGAGAAGATCGCAAACGGCTGGCCCAGCACGGCCGCGCGCTCAAAACCGGTGACGCGGCCGATGCTCGGGTTCCAGTCACTGACGCAGCCGTGCGCGTCCAGGCTGACCAGCGCGTAGTCGGTGATGCCCGTCAGGATGGCGTTGAACCAGGCCTCGTTCTGCTTGAGCTGGCGCTCGCGCCGCACCTGCTGGGTGATGTCGCCCAGCACCGCCATCAGCCGTTGGGCGTCGAGCTTGAGCAGGCTCAGCGACAGCATCTGCGGCTCGGATTTGCCGCGCATGCCGGCATGCAGCTGGATGCGCAGCGCGTCGCACACCAGGCCGTGCGGCGCGGTGAAGGCGGCGCAGCGGTGCTGCAAATCGGGCGCCACGCCGGCCAGCACGGTGAACAGGTTGCACAGGTTGCCGTCGGCCGACAGCGGCATCAGCAGCTGGGCCGAGACCGGGTTGATCATCAAGATCTCACCGTCGTGCGCCAATTGCACCAGCCCGACCGGGGCCATGTACAAAAACTGGATCAGTGCCTCGTGCTCGTCCTCAAGGCTGGACAGGTGGGCTGGTGCAGCGCCGGGCGCGGGGGCCTGCACGGCCGTGGGGATGGCCGTCGGGATGGCGGTAGGGATGGCGGTGGGGACGGCCGTGGGGGTGGCGGTCAGCATGGCGCGGGCGTGGGGCGCAGAACGGGGCACGGCGCGGCGGGCGGCTGTCAAACCGGCCGCTGCACCAGCACGTGGCGCAGCGCCTGGCCGGGCAGGGCCAGCAGCCGCAACTTCACCTTGACCGGGCGCATGCGCAGCGTCAGCAC
>JANMKO010000814.1:0-2127 GCA_031372085.1 Betaproteobacteria bacterium | reverse complement strand
CACCTGCTCGGGCGTCAATTTGCCCTTTTTCATGGAGTTTTCGTAGTTGCGGCGGATGGTGGCCAAGCCTTTGTCCAGCGCGTCCTGGCGCGTTTCCAACAAGACCACCGGGATGCCGGCGGTCAAAAAGTTCATCGTGATGCCGCCGCCCATCGTGCCGGCGCCGATGACGCCCACTTTGGCGATGTTGCGCAGCACGGTGTCTGCGGCCAAGCCGGGTATCTTGGCGGCGGCGCGCTCGGCGGCAAACACATGGCGCAGCGCGCGTGATTCGGGCGACGCCATCAGCGCCAAAAAGCCTTCGCGCTCCAACCGCAAACCCTCGTCAAACGGTTTGCCCACCGCGCCGGCCACCGCGTCCAGGCACTTCATCGGCGCGGGGAAGTTTTTGGACTGCGCCGCCACCATGTTGCGGGCAAACTGCAAAAACGCCTCGGCTTGCGGGTCGTTGATCTTCAAATCCCGGGCCCGGCGGGCCGGCAGTTTTTTCTCCAGCACCTCTTGCGCAAAAGCCACCGCGCCGTGCACCAGGTCACCGTCGATGATGCGGTCGATCAGCGCGGTGCCTGCCAACTTGGCGGCGGCCACCGGGTTGCCGCCCACGATCATGTTGAGTGCGGCGTCCAGCCCGATCAGCCGCGGCAGGCGCTGCGTGCCACCGGCACCGGGCAGCAGGCCGATCTTGACCTCCGGCAGGCCGAGCTGGGCATCGGCCAGCGCGACGCGAAAGTGGCAGCCCATCGCCAGCTCCAGCCCGCCGCCCAGGCACTGGCCGGCCATCGCGCCGACCACCGGCTTGGCGCTGTTTTCCAGCAGCTCGATCAGCACCCGCAAATTGGGCTCACGCCCGGCTTTGGGCGTGCCGAACTCGGTGACATCGGCGCCGGCTGAAAACGCCCTGGCCGTGCCGGTGAGCACGATGATTTGCACGCCGGCATCGGCATTGGCCTGGTCAAGCGCGTCGGCAATCCCGGCGCGCAGGTCGTAACCCAGGCTGTTGACGGGCGGGCGGTCCATGTGAAGCACAGCCACCGGGCCTCGGTTGGTGACGGTGACACAAGGGGTCAAAGCGTTGGTCATGACGAACTCCTGAAATGGGGAATCTGGATCGGCTCCTTCCCCCTGGAAGGGGGAAGGTTGGGATGGGGGTTCAGCGCATGCTGCGCCGCTGATGCTTTCGACCCCCTCCCCAGCCCTCCCCCTGCCCGGGGGAGGGGGTCAACCTGAGGCTTCAAACAGTTGTTTGAGGGCTTTTTTCATCAGCTTGCCGGCCGGGTTGCGGGGCAGCGGCTCGGGGTGGATCACGATGCGCACCGGCACTTTGAAGCCGGCAATCTGGCTGCGCACAAAGGCGCGCAACTCATCCTCGCTGGCATCGGTGTCGGGCTTGAGGTGCACCAGCGCCACCGGCTCTTCGCCCAGCGTGGCATGGGGCTGGCCGATCACCCCGGCGTCCATCACCGCCGAGTGGCGGTACAGCACCGCCTCGACCTCGGCACAGTAGATGTTCTCGCCACCCCGGATCAGCATGTCTTTCTTGCGGTCGACGATGGTCAAAAAACCTTCATCGTCCAGCGTGGCCAGGTCACCGGTGCGCAGCCAGCCCTGCACAAAGGTGGCGGCGGATTCTTCGGGCTTGTTCCAGTAGCGCTTCACCACATTCGGCCCGCGCACCCACAGCTCACCCACCGCGCCGATGGGCAACACCAGGCCGTCGTCGTCGGTGATCTTCATCTCGCCCACCGGCATCGCCGGGCCGGCGCTGTCGGGGCGGTGCAGGTAATCCTCGGCGCCGTGGTGGGTGAAGGTGCCCGAGGTCTCGGTCATGCCCCAGCCGGTGCCGGGCTGGGCCTGCGGAAACGCCTGGCCGATGCGCTGCACCAGCGCGGCCGAGGCCGGCGCGCCGCCATACGTCATCGAGTCGAGGCTGCTCAAATCGTAGTTTTTGCGCGCCGGGTGCTCGATCAATTGCCAGGCGATGGTGGGCACACCGCCGGCCGCCGTGATGCGCTCAGCCTGGATCAACGCCATCGCCGTCTCGGGCTGCCAGCGGTCCATCAACACCAGCTTGGTGCCGCTGTGCAGCGCGCCAAACAAGATCACCTGGCAGCCGGTGGTGTGGAAGAA
>JANMKO010000720.1:0-5805 GCA_031372085.1 Betaproteobacteria bacterium | reverse complement strand
CCCTGCTCGACTTGGTGGCGCTGGGCACGGTGGCCGATGTGGTCAAGCTCGACGGCAACAACCGCCGGCTGGTGGCGCAGGGCTTGAAGCGGGTGCGCGCCGGCCGCATGCAGGCCGGCGTGGCGGCGCTGTTTGCCGCCGCCGGCCGCCAGCCCGGGCGCGCCGCCGGCTTCGACTTCGGCTTTGCACTGGGCCCGCGCATCAATGCCGCCGGCCGGCTGGCCGACATGACGCTGGGCATCGAATGCCTGACCACCGACGACCCCGAGCGCGCCAAGCTGCTGGCCGAGCAACTGGACGCCATCAACCGTGAGCGCCGGGTGGTCGAGGCCGACATGCGCGTGCAAGCCGAGTTGCTGCTGCAGCGCCTGCTGGCGCTGCAAGCCGACGACAGCGCCACGCCGCCCGCGCTGGTGCTGTACGACGCCGAGTTCCACGAGGGCGTGGTGGGCATCGTGGCCGGCCGGCTCAAAGACCAGCTGCACCGCCCCACCTTTGTGCTGGCGCGCGGCCAGGACGGGCTGCTCAAAGGCTCGGGCCGGTCGATCGCCGGCTTCCACCTGCGCGACGCGCTGGACTTGGTGAGCAAGCGCCACCCCGGTGTGCTCAAGCGCTTTGGCGGCCATGCCATGGCCGCCGGCTGCACTCTGGACGAGGCCGACCTGGCCACCTTTGCCGGCGCGCTGCGCCAAGTGGCGCTGGAGTGGCTGCAACCCGAGTCGCTGACGCGCTGCCTGGCCACCGACGGCCCGCTGGGGCTGGAGTACTTCAACGTGGGCACGGTTGCCCGGCTCGACGCCCAGGTGTGGGGCCAGGGGTTTGAGGCGCCGCTGTTCTGTGATGAGGTGGACGTGCTGGCCCAGCGCCTGGTGGGCGAAAAACACCTCAAACTGCGGGTGCGCCACGCCGGCCGGTTGCGCGACGCGATCTGGTTTGGCCATGCCCAGCCGCTGCCGGCCCGGGTGCGGCTGGCCTTCCGGCTGAATGTCGATGAGTACCAGGGCCAGCAGCGTTTGCAGATGGTGGTGGAGGCCGCGCTGTGACACGGCCGGCCGACAATGCCGGGCCGGGCCAACCACCGGAGGAGCTGCTGTGATGGACCACGATCATGACCCCGCTCACGCGCACGACCCCGCTCACGATCATGAGCCTGCACACGATCATGACCACCCTCACGATCACGATCACGCCCACCCTCACGACCACGCCGACGCTGCCAGCGCGCTCAGTGAGATGGACGGGCGGGTGCGCGCGCTGGAAACCGTGCTGACCGAAAAAGGCTATCTCGACCCGGCCGCGCTCGATGTGCTGATCGACACCTACCAGACCCGCATCGGCCCGCGCAACGGCGCCCGGGTGGTGGCGCGGGCCTGGGCCGACGCCGCTTTCAGCGCCTGGCTGCTGCGTGACGCCACTGGGGCCATCGCCTCACTGGGCTACAGCGGCCGGCAGGGTGAGCACATGGTGGCCGTGGCCAACACGCCCACCCAGCACAACCTGGTGGTCTGCACGCTGTGCAGTTGCTACCCGTGGCCGGTGCTGGGCCTGCCGCCCACCTGGTACAAAAGTGCCGCCTACCGGGCCAGGGCGGTGCGTGAGCCGCGTGCGGTGCTGGCTGATTTTGGTGTCGCCCTGCCTGCGGCCACCGCCGTGCGGGTGTGGGATTCCACCGCCGAGGTGCGCTACCTGGTGATCCCGCAGCGCCCGCCGGGCAGCCACGGCCTGGACGAGGCGCAACTGGCCGCGCTGGTCACGCGCGACTCGATGATCGGCGCCGGCCTGGCACTGTCACCGGGCCAACCCGCATGACCGGGCCCAGCCACGCTGACCTGGGCGGCCAGCCCGGCCACGGCCCGTTGCTGCCCGAGGCCGAGGGCGTGCTGTGGCATGCCGCTTGGCAGCCCCGGGCGATGGCCATCACCGTGGCCATGGGCGCGGCCGGCGCCTGGAACATCGACCAGAGCCGCGCCGCGCGCGAAACCCTGGCCGACTACAGCGCCCTGAGCTACTACCAGGTCTGGCTGGCCGGCCTGCAACGCCTGCTGGCAGAGCGCGGGCTGGTGCTGCCTGATGAGTTGGCCGCCGGCCACGCGCTGCACCCGGCGCTGGCACTGCCGCGCAAGCTGCTGGCCGCCGATGTGGCCGCCACGCTGGCCCGGGGCGCGTCCACCGCCCGGCCCAGCCCGGCACCGGCGCGCTTTGCGGTGGGCGACGCAGTGGTCACCTGCCACGACGCCCCGGCGCTGCACACGCCCCCGGGCGCGCCACGCCACTGCCGCCTGCCGGCCTATGCCCGGGGCAAGCGCGGCATCGTCGAGCGCCTGCATGGCCACCATGTTTTTGCCGACAGCAACGCCGCCGGCCTGGGTGAGCAGCCGCAACCGCTGTACACCGTCGTCTTCAGCGGCAGCACGCTGTGGGGGCCCGGCGCCGAGCCCGGCTTGCAGGTGTCGTTTGACGCCTGGCAAAGCTATCTGCAAGCCGCCGGGCCCGGCGCGCCAGCCCCGGCGGGCGTGGCATGACGGGCCCGTGCAGCGTCACCCACCCGCCCTTCGGCGGGGCACCGGGCCGCAGCGGCGACGAGCCGGTTTTTGCCGAGCCCTGGCAGGCTCAGGCTTTTGCGATGGTCTTGCAACTGCACCAGCGCGGCCTGTTCAGCTGGCCAGAGTGGGCCGCCGCGCTGGCCGCACAGATCAACGCCGCCCGGCCTGCCGGCCAGACCGGCCATACCGGCCAGACCGAAAGTAGCGAAGGTAGCGAAGTTACCGACGACACCCACGACAGCGACGATGGCCGCACCTACTACCGCCACTGGCTGGCTGCGCTGGAGGCGCTGGTGGCCAGCAAAGGCGCGGCCAGCACGGCCCAGCTGGCGCGCTGCGCCCAGGCCTGGCACACGGCGGCCGGCCGCACGCCGCACGGCCTGCCGGTGGTATTGCAGCCGGCTGATTTTGGGCCGGCCTGACCCA
Organism: Betaproteobacteria bacterium; assembly: GCA_031372085.1. GTDB lineage: Bacteria > Pseudomonadota > Gammaproteobacteria > Burkholderiales > Burkholderiaceae_C > Pseudaquabacterium. The sequence goes on along the minus strand of JANMKO010000720.1, from coordinate 2,836 downwards.
GCCGCCCCACCCGCACCGCAGAGCGCGCCATGCCCCCACCCGACCACAGCGCTGCCCAGCAGCTGGGCAAACCGTACCGCGATCTGGACCAGCGCACGCAAAAAGTGGCGCGCCACATTGCCGAGCGCAAACACATTGCCCGCAACCTGGCCACCGACCCCGGCAACGCGCCCACGCGGGGCCAGCGCGCGGCAGACGCGGTGGCGTCGTTCGGCGGCTCGTGGACATTTGTCGGGCTGTTTGGCGCGGCCATGCTGGCCTGGGTCGGCCTCAACGCGCTGTTGCTGGTGCGCCAGGGCAGCACGTTTGACCCCTACCCCTACATCCTGCTGAACCTGTTTTTGTCGATGCTGGCGGCCATCCAGGCGCCGGTGATCCTGATGTCGCAAAACCGGCAGGCCGAAAAAGACCGGATGAGTGCCGAGCATGACTACGAGGTCAACCTGAAGGCCGAACTCGAAATCATGCTGCTGCATGAAAAACTGGATTTATTGCGTGACCAGCAGTGGTCTGAGCTGCTGGCCATCCAGCAGCAGCAGCTGTCGCTACTGGCCGGGCTGATCGACCAGATCGGCGGCGCGGCCAAAAGCCAGCGGGACGGCCCCACCGTGGTAGGGCCGCCCCGCTGAGCGTGCTTTGGCGGCCTGGCTGCTGACGGCGCCCAGCCCGTCAGCGGCCCGCCAGCCGCCATCGCTGATCAGTTTTTGCCGTACTTGGCCTTGGCAGCAGACAGGCAGGCCGCTTTGGCATCGCCTGACGCGCCGTCGCACTTCTCGGCGGCCACTTTGTACTCGGCGTCACGCTTGGTCTCCATCGAGTCCTGCGCAGCGTCGCCCACCTTCTTTTCCATCTTCACGTCAGCCAGCGCTTTCTCGTGCACCGCCTTGGCTTCTTTGACACACACGTCCTTGGGATTGCCGGTCTGGTCGTCGCAGCGCTCTTTGGCCACCGCGTACATCGTGTCGGCCTTGACGGTGCGCACCTTCTTCATGTCAGCCGGCTTGCCGGTGTAGCTGGCCTCGTTCTCGGCCAATGCCACCTTTTCTTTGGCCTTGGCTTCTTCGATGCAGATGTCTTTGGCGTTGGCCGTCATCGACGCGCAAGCGGCCTTGTCGGCTTTGTAGGCCGCGCTGATGCGGGCCTTGCTGGCTTTGTAGTCGTCCTTGTTCATGTTGGCGGCTTGCGCCACGGGCAACAGCAGCATGGCGGCCACCAGAACGGCCGATTTGAGATTGAAGGAATGGGTCATGGTTTGAATCCTCAGTGAAGTAACAGGGTTGTGGTCGCCATCGGTGGTTGCGCAACAGTGCGACGCAACACCGCGCCAAGCCGCAGGCGCCGGCCGCAGGATGGGCTCAATGCAGGCGGTACGGCGTCTGGCCGGCCGTTGGGTCATCCATCACCGACAACAGATCGTCATCGATGGGGTCGCTGGCAAAACGCAGCCAGGCCGCGATGCCAAAGACCGGCAGCATCGCCACCGCGCCGACAAACCAGGCCATCGTTTCCATCGCAGCGTCCTTTTGGCGGATGAGCCAGACCACACCAGTGTGCAAAAGTGCCGGTCGGGCTGCCAGCGGACGGTGCCGCCCGTGCCGGTAGTAGATGTCCTACGCCCGGGCCGGCGTGCCGCCGCTCAAACCCGCGGCTCGCCTTGCCGGTTGACGGTGATGGTGTCGCCCGGCGGGTGGGTCATCTGCACGTGGTGCTCACGGCCGCGGAAGTTGTAGGTCACGTCCCAGTACTCGGCACGCGCCTGGCCGGGCAGGTTTTCACAGCGCCGCACGTCGGGGCCGGTCACGACCTGGCCGTTGCGGTCACGCCCCACATTGGCGCCGATGGCCGCGCCGCCCACCGCGCCGCCAGCGGTGGCCAGGCCCTTGCCCACCCCGCCGCCCACCTGGTGGCCGATGATGCCGCCCAGCAATGCGCCCAGCACGGCGCCGCCGACGTTGGCGTCGCCCCGATGCGGCTCGCTGACCTGGCCTTTTTCAACCCAGCAGCGCTGCTCGGGCGTGCCCGTCACCGCGCGCACGTTGGTGACATTGGCCTGGAACAGCCGCTCATTGCCGCGCCGCTGGTAGCGCTCGTCATCGGCCAGCACGGGCAAAGGCGCCGGCGCCGGGGCAAAGCGGTCGTCGTCAATGGCCGCGTTGCGCGACACCACACGAACCGACGAAAGCTTGTCGTTCAAGCCCATCGCCGACAGCGACGAGTAGCGCCCGGGCCGCAGCACCATGCAGCGCCCGGCGTAGCCCACGTCCTGGCAGACCTCCCAGCGGTCACGCGCCACCACCACCGATGACGCCTGGTCGTTGAAGCCGATGTTGAGAAAATTCTCGATCGACTGGGTGGTGGTGTAGGACCGGCCGCCAAAGCCGTCGTGCTGGTAAAAAGTGATTTGCGCCGCAGCCTGCGACGCCAGCGCCGCAGCGGCCAGCGCGACCGCGTATTTCAGGGGGGATGTCATCGGATTTGTCCTTTGCTGCGCCGGCACCAGTGCCGCCCGAGCTGGTCAGCGCCGCTGCAAGCGCGCTTCCAGTATCAAAACCCGGTCCGCCCGGCGCCAGCAGACAGCGCCGCCAGCGGCCGTAGTGCATGTCCTACGGCCGGGCCGGGCAGCCCCACACGGTTTGTAGGACGGGTCTGACGGGCTATCGGCGTTGCACCTCATGGTGATGCCTGGGTGGGCACCGCATACTGGTGGCAGCGTGTGGTGGGGCCCCCGCGCGCCACCCCGGCCGGCGGCCCAAAAAAACACAGGCCCCCAGCCCCGCAAGCGCACGCGCCCCGGGCGGCCGGGGGCGGCGGCGCGGATCCAGCCGGGACCGAACCC
>JANMKO010000767.1:0-8764 GCA_031372085.1 Betaproteobacteria bacterium | reverse complement strand
TGCTTGCCGTACGGAAACCCGGTCGGTGACACCCACGGCGCCTTGAGAGGCAACGGCACGATGGACTGGTCCCACAGCGAGACGATTCTGGTCGTCAACAGGCCCGGGTACCGGACGGCGGCATGGCCGAAGGGACAGGCGTCTTCGACGATTCCCAGCACCACCGCAGGGGCTGGCGAGGGGGCCGGCTGGGCCTCTGGATCGTCGGGCAGGTAGATGTCCGACGAGACCGGGTAATCGTAGCCCGGCCGCTGGAAGCCGATCTGCAGCCGCCTGATGCCGGTCAACTGCATCAAGGCCATCACCACCGCCCGCAATTGCTGGTTCTGTAAGTCCGCGATCCACAAGCGCAGCGTGATGAAGTGCACCGTCGTGTTGCCGACATTCGGCAGCGGCCGTTCATAGGCCCGAGGCACGCGCAGTCGCACACCGGCGATCATGATGACCCGGGCGCCGAGAACCTCTTCCGATGAACCGGTGAAAGGAAACGCGGGCAAATAGGGACTGTTCAGTTCAACCAGAAACGTCAACTCGCTGGGCATCAGGTCGAGGCCCCGCTTGAAGGCCCGGAAGTTGGTCTGCAGCGCCCACAGCGCGTAAGCGTCCTGAAACTTCTGGGGCAAGGCGACGGGCGTCAGGGTGAGTCCAAATTGATCCAGGTACATGCGGCGCTCCTGGCGTCAGTAGCGGTTGCGCCACTCGGCGGCTGCCTGCTGCCACAGGTGGTTCAGCAGGTTGTTAGCTGCGTCGGCGCCGTCCACCAGGCTGATGGGCGCCGCCTTGGCACGCGCCAGCGTGTTGCACTTGAAGTGGGCGGGCAAGGCGTCTTCGTCCGTCCCGTCCATCGGCTCGCCGCGGTCGAAACCCAGGGCAACGGCACCCCAGTCCACTGGCGGTGCGGGGGGTGCAGGCGCAGGAGCAGGTGCAGGCGGTGAGGGGGCTGGCGCGGGGGGCGGAGGTGCGGGGGACGGTGGTGGCGCTGGTGGCGCTGGCACTGGCGCTGGCGCTGGCGGCGCAATGGGCGCCAGCACTGCGCCGTTGAACGTGCGTGGCACCCAACCGGCGTCAAGTGCGCCGCAGCGGTGCAAAAGGTACTCGGCCATCGTCTCGCCCACCATGCGGCCGGCGGTTGAATCAATCGGAAAGTGCACGCCGGCCACGACCCGGTTGTTGGCGATGCGGCCCGCCAGTTTCTGCAGTTGCTCGTATTGCTGCCAAGCCGGTGTGCCCCGTGCAGGGGGCGTGCCTGTGGGCCCCGGCACCGAGCCCGACAGCCCGCCCAACATCCGCGCCACCACAAAGGCCTCGGCCGCATGGCCGCTGGGAAACGCCGCAAACCGGCGCGCGTTGATCATCGGCTGGATGCTGGGTGAGTAATCCACCGGACGCGGGCAAGCCAGGTAATGCTTGGCCGGCTGGTTTACATACGACGTCACCGCCAGGGCCAGGTGCAGCAGCTCCAGCGTGTAGCGGTAGGTGGTGGGGTTCAGATCGAGGATGGCGCTCCAGTACTGCATCGCCAGGCCGATCTGGGTGATGATTTCCTGCATGCGCTCGGCGCGCAGATCGGCCCAACTGGCCACCAGCGGCAGTTGCACCTCAAAAACCTCGCGCTTGGGCCGGATCACCCGGAAGATCGGCAGCGCGGTGCCAGTGGCCGTCGGGCCGACGGCTGGCAGGCAGACGGCTGCGGCCACCGGGCCCGCCGGTGCGCTCAATGCAAACTCCAGATGCCGAACCGTGACGCTGCGGTGGCCTGCGTCGGCACTGATGTGCAAAGGCCGGATCAACTCGGCCATCAGGTTTTCGAACCGGATGTCGGGCGACCATTGGTCCAGCCGCAGCGGCTGGTTGATTTTGGGCAGGCCGTCGGCCGAGTCAACGTCGCGGAACGCCCCCGGCAGCTCAAACAGGATCGGCTTGCCGCCCCGGTACTGCAGCGTCGCTTCCCGGTTCAGGATCAGGCCGATGGCGTGCGCCGGGTCGGCGCCCGGGGTCAGGCTTACCGCCGGGTTGCCCTGCATGCCTTGCATGCCCTGCATGCCCTGCATGCCCTGCATCCCTTGCATGCCCTGCATGCCTTGCCAGTAGTTCCAGGTACTCACGATGCCTCCTTGGCCAAGTGTTGTTGGTTGACGATCAGTGTTCGGGCAAGCCCGCGCTGCGCAACGCCTCGGCAAAGCGCAGGTTTTGCGCACTGGCCGGGCCTACCCGCGACAGGTAGGTTTGCACCGTGCAGTGCGGCTCGATCGCCAGCAACTGCCCGATGGTCAAACGCGCATCGTCCACCTGCCCCAGCATCACCTGGGCGGTGGCCATGGCCCGGTAGGCCGAGCCGTGGGTGGCGTTGGCCTGGATGCTGCGCTGGGCCAGCGCAATGCCGCGTGTGTACTCGCCGGCCATCACCGACGCACTGGCGGCCAGCGAGTCGTAGTAGTGGCGGGTGGGATCGATGGGCGCCAAACCCAGCGCCGATTCACTGGCCGCCAGCGCCTGGGCGTGCGACGACATGAAGCCATGTGCCACGCCGCTCATCAACCAGGCCAGCGAATCATTGGGGTTGCTTTGCAGCGCCTGCTCATAGCACTGCTGGGCGGCCTGCGGATCGCCTTTGACACCGGCGTGCACCGAGCCCGCCATGGTCAGCGCCAGCGCCGATTGCGGATCACGGTCCAGCGCCTGCTGGCTGTAGGACAGCGCTTGCAGGCCGTCGCGCCGGCTGTCGTCGGTCCAGCCTTGCACCACCTTGAACACATGCCAGCGCGCCAGCCAGGCCAGCGGCTCGGCATGGCGCGGTGCGCGCTCATTCAGCGCCAGCAGCAGTTGGTGGGCGCGCTCAAAATCGGCGGTCGAGAAGCGGTGCAGCAAATCCACCGCGTTCAGATACAGCGTGTGGCTGGCCAGGTTGGGCAGGATGGCGGTGGCCCGTGCGGCGCGCTGCTCTACCGCCAGGATGCGGTTGCCCACACCCTGCACCACCGGGCCAAGCAAGTCGCTGGCAGGTGACAACAGATCGGTGGCGGTGCCCTGCACGGTCTGCAGGTAGACCGGCTCACCGGCCCCGGCACGCCAAAGCTCGATTTCCAACGTGATGCGCTCGGGCGATGCCGCGCCATCGCCCCGGCTGATGAGCCGGCTTTGCAGCACATAGTTGGCATGCCAGTGGCGGTAGAGGTGGCCAGGGTCAATCTGGCGGCCACGCAGCGCATTGGCCGACAGGGCCGAGATCACATGCAGCATCGGCGATTGGCTGAACTGGCGGCTGAGTTGGTCGGTCACGATGTCGGCCCAGCCGATGGGTTGCACGGCCTGCGCATCGGCTGCGGCATCTTGCGCCGGCAAGATCACCAGCGTGGGCCGCAGCCGCAGGCGCGCCGCGATGGCGGTTTGCAAATCGGGCGGCAGTTCGGCCGGTTGTGCCAATAACTTGAACAGGCGTATCGGCGCCTCGAAGTGCTTCAGATAGCACTCACCCAGGTCTTGCACCTCGGGGTCCAGGCCTGGCGTCAGCCGGTCACGCACCGTGGCGGACATCACCGTATCGCCAGGCAGGCTGAACGCGGCAATGCGCGCCGTCAGATTGACGCCCACGCCATACACCGCCGACAGATCGGTGAGCAGGTTGGCGCAGTGCAGACCGATGCGCAGTTGCAGCGGCTGCTCGGCCCCGTGGCTGGCCGTGTCGGCGGCGGCCAGGCGGTGCAGCGCCTGGGCACAGCACAGGGCCTGGCGCGGGTGCTCAAAGCGCAACAACAGCCCGTCGCCCCGGCGCTCGATCACCCAGCCCTGGTGCCGTGCCACCACCTCTCTGGCGGCCTCGGCCAGCAGCGCACGGATGCGCTGCACTGCCGGCCGCTCGTCATCGCAGATCAGGTGCACCGACTCCACCACATCGACAAACGCCAGGGTGGCGGTTGCGCTCAACAGCGGCAACTCGTCGACAAATCGGTCCACTTTTTCTTCTCCACCCGAAGCCAGCCCCGGGCAAGAAGATACGGCAAAGCTGGACCGACGGGTAGCGTGCCTGGCAGTTGTCAAACTGGGGGGTCTGGTGGCTAGACACGTCATGCGCCAAGCGTATTGGCCGCCGGGCCGATTGCACCTACCTGCGCAGGTAGGGGTTGCGCAGCGCTGATGCCATCGGGCTGATCAGGCTGAGCGGGCTGATCAGGCTGATCGGGCCAATGCGTCAGAACCGCCTGACTCGCCGCCTGCGGCGCCCCCTGCGCCAGCCATCGCACGCCAATGGGCGCCGGCCTGGCCCGCCCGCCACGCTCCTACCCAGCCATGTAGTACGCCTGCCCCCATTGCCGGCCCATCATGCAGCGCATCGCAGGGGTTCAACCTGGCGCCGCACACATTGCGCCGCTGTCAGCGCCGTGAATCCCTGCCGACCCAAAACACAGGGAGGATTTCGTGTACGCAACCCTTGCCCAACCCGCCACGGCACTGCCCCTTGCCCTGCTGCGCAATCCCGGCGTCAACCCGGGGCCGCTGCGCAGCCTCACCCCTGCCTACCGTGATGCCAGCCTGGCCAGCACGCTGTTGCGCCATGTGCTGGATGCCCTCAACCTGGGCTTGCTGCTGGTGGACGCGCACAGCCAGGTGCTGCATGCCAACCAGGCCGCCCATCTGATCTGCAAGCCCGGCGCGCTGGTCGAGCTGGCCGGCCCGCGCCTGCACCTGCTTCCCAGCCACCGCCAACAACTGCTGGCAGCACTGCGCGCAGCCAGCCGTCAACAGTGGTCGATGTTGGTGCTGCGCCAGGGCGTGGCCTGCCTGTCGGTGGGGGTGGTGCCGATGGGCGGGGATGACAGCCACCCCGATTTGATGGCCATGCTGGTGATCGACGCGCCTGGCCAGCCCAGCGGCCTGGCATTGCAGTTTTTCTGCCAGGCCCATGGCTTGACGTCGGCTGAGAGCGCGGTGCTGCTGGCCTTGTGCCAGGGCATGACGCCGAGCCAGATTGCCGCCGCCGGCGGTGTGGCCATCAGCACCGTGCGCTCGCAGATCGCCACCGTCCGCGCAAAGGCCCACGCCGCGAGCATCGGCCACTTGATGCAGCTGGTGGGCGCCCTGCCACCCATGGCATCGGCCGCCGGGGCCCAGGCCAGACACGACCACTGGCACAGCGCTGACCCACGCCTGCCCGCTGCTTCACCCACCGAGTCAATTCGAAGGAGATGACATGACCCCCAGAAATCACCCGTACCGCACACCGGCGTTCTCGCTGTCACTCATCACCGTTGCCTTGTTGGCCGCGTGTGGCAGTGGCAGCGATGAGCCGGCCATGGCGACCATCAGCGGCGTGGTGGCCGACGGTGCCTTGCACGGCGCCACGGTCTGCTACGACTTGAACGACAACCTGGCTTGCGATGCGACCGATCCGGTGTCGGCTGCCACCGATGCCGACGGCAAATACACGCTCAGCGTGGCCCAGGCCGAGTCGGGCCGCCATGCGCTGGTGGCCAATGTGCCCGCCAGCGCCATCGACAAAGACACCGGCGCGGCCATCGGCGCGGCGCTGACGCTCAAGTCACCCGCCACCGGCAGCAGTGGCACGCAACAGGTGTTTGTCAGCGCGCTGACCACGGCGGTGGTCGATATCGCCCAGGACAGCGGCAAATCGGTGGCCGATGCGGTGGCACAGGTCAAAGCCTCGTTGAACCTGGCCGGCTCACCGCTGGCCAATTTCACCGCCGCCAACGGCCCTGCCGATGCGGCGCTGGCCGCCCGGGCCTTGAGCGCGGTGCTGGTCGAAACCACCAAGCTGGCGGCCGCCGGCGGCTTGTCGGCCGCGCAGACCGCCGCGCTGCTCAAGGCCGCCAGCACCTCGCAACTGGATTTGCTGGCCGACACGCTGGCCGGCAGCAGCGGCGCCAATGCCGCCGCCAAGGCGGCTGAAGCCGTGCTGGCCGTGCACGGCGCACTCAACCTGAGCGCAGCCACGGTGATGGCCGTGGCCGCGCAGTTGAGCAAGCCGGCGGGCACCGCCGACGCCGCCGGGCCTTTTGTCAGCCTGCGGCGCTTTGCCTACACCGATGCCAACCACTACAGCTACACGATTTTCACCGGCGACAGCAGCCAGACCGACGCCAGCGGCGAGTACCTGGCCAACGAGCTGCGCAAGACCCAGTCAGCGGGCGCCGATCTGCCGTTCAACCGCAACCAGCTGTACTGGACGGGCAGCGATTGGCAGGCCTGCGCGCTGCAGTGGCAGGTGATCAGCCGCATCAAGCCGGGCACCGCTGCCACGCCGCAGACCAGCCACTACTGCGCGGCGTCACGCGCCGAGAGCAAGGTGGTGTGGGACGACGTCTCGGGCAAGACGCTGCGCGAGGTGGTGGCGCAAATCCGGGCCTACCCGCTGGCTGATGGCGTAGGTGCGCACACCGATGCCATCAGCGGCCTGCCGGTGAACTGGGGCCCGGCGCCCGATCTGCTGCCGGCCGACGCGGTGTTTCCGGCCGGGTCCAAGACCACCAGCCGCAGCACGCGGTCTGACATCGGCGGGGTAGACCGCATCGAGCTGACCAACAAATCCAGCGTGCGCTGGCCCGACGGCATTTACCGCCAGGCCACCACGCTGGAGCAGTACGGTGGCATGCCCGGCAACCTGCTGGACGCGGCGGAGGTGCCGCGCAACGCCAACACCGTTTTTGTGGCCGATCTGGCGCTGGCCGAGCAGCCCGACGCCACGCTGGAGAAGTTGGCGCGTTACCGCGCCGGCTTTGACATCGCGGCCATGAAGGTGCGCTTCTACCGCTGCGACCTGCGCAAGGCCGACCAGGCGGCGCTCAACTGCGCCACCGCCAGTGACGGCAGCCTGGCCATCAGCACCCAGGGCGGCGTGCGCCTGATGCGGGTGGCCACCGGCTACCCGGCCGAGCTGACCACCCGGCTGCACCAGCAGCGCTTCTGGGCCGAGACCGGCGGCACCGTGTTTCGCGGCCTGCGAGACCTGGAGCGCACCCGTCACGACCAGCGCCTGAACGGCGTGGCTTGGGCCGCCCTGCGCACCGCGCTGGCCATCCCTGCGCACACCGATGCAGTGGCCCCGACCACCAGCGGGCCGTTTGCCATGTTGCGCAACTTCAGGTTCACCGATGCCAACAACCACAGCCTGCGAATTTTTGACGGTGACCGCAGCCTGCTGGATGCCAACGGCTATTTCGTGGCCAACGAGGTGCGCCAGACGGTGACCGGTGGCGTGCCGCAGCCGCTGGCGCGCAACCGGCTGTACTGGACGGGCACCGAGTGGTATGCCTGCCCCGACGACGGCGTGGCCGTCATCCTGGCCAACAGCAAGGCGCCGTTCAACTCAATCTACTGCAAGACCTACCTGGACGACCGCTTCAGCAGCACCGAGCTGACCTTGGCCGGGCGGCTGATGTCGGACGTGGTGACCGACATCCGGGCCTACGGCAGCACCGACTTTGGCAGCGCCTACAGCGGTTGGGGGCCCACGCCCAGCGCCCACCCGCAATTGGCCAATACCCGCTTCCCGGCCGGCGCGACGATGGAGTACCGCGGCCAGTTGAGCCGCGCCACGCCGATTGCGCTGGCCACCGATGCCGGCAGTCGGGTGCGGGTGGCGCCGGTGGACGCCAGCGTGCCGTTCGACACCTGGCCGTATGCGGCGTCGCTGGACGAGTTCATCACCAAATACCCGGGTGACCTGATCGGCAGCAACCTGAACGGCTCGACTGCGATTTTTGTGCACGGCTACAACCTGCCGGCCGCCCCATCTGCGCTGTACAACACCCGGGTGGAGATACGGGTGGCGTTTGACGCCAGTGGCCAGAAGGCGCGCTTCTACCAGAACAACCGGCTGGCCTCCAACGGCTTCACCAGCAACTACGTCAAGCTGCTGGACACCACCTACAAGGTGGAGACACTGGACGGTGTGCGCATCCTGAGCTTTGCCGCCATGCCCGACGCCTTCGAAGCCAGCTACCACTTCCAGCGGATGTTTGCCGAGCGCGCGGGCAGCGTCTGGTACGCCTTCAAAGACTCGACTCCCGGCACGCCGCAGTGGTCGATCCGGTTGAACAGCGCGGCCAGTTCAGCGCTGCGCACGGCGCTGGGTTTGCAGTGAAGGCTGCGCGCCGGTGATTGACAAGGCCGGGGCGCAGATCGCCCCGGCCTGCACCCCGGCCGTCCGGCGGCCCGTGCCTGGCCGATACTGCGGCCCCTGTCACTGCAAGGGATCGATGCCATGGGCGCGCAATGGAAAGCCAAGCACAAAGATCTGGCGGCCAACGCCAAGGGCCGGCTGTTTGGCAAGCTGGCCAAAGACATCATGATCGCCGCCCGCCACGGCGCTGACCCGGCGGCCAATTCACGCCTGCGCATGGTGGTGGACCAGGCGCGCAAGGTGTCGATGCCGAAAGAAACCCTCGACCGGGCGATCAAAAAAGGCGCCGGCCTGACGGGCGAAACCGTTCATTTTGAGCACGCGCTGTACGAAGGTTTTGCGCCGCACCGCGTGCCGGTGCTGGTGGAATGCCTGACCGACAACGTGAACCGCGCGGCCTCAGAGATGCGGGTGCTGTTCCGCAAAGGCCAGCTTGGCGGCTCGGGCTCGGTGGCCTGGGATTTTGAGCATCTGGGCATGATCGAGGCCGAGCCCACCGGTGCCGGCGCCGGCAAAGCCAGCCGCGCCGGTGCCGACCCAGAACTGGCCGCGATTGAAGCCGGTGCGCAAGATTTTGAGGCGGCAGACGAGGCCGGCGTCACGCTCTTTCTCACCGATCCGGCCGAT
>JANMKO010000732.1:0-3606 GCA_031372085.1 Betaproteobacteria bacterium | reverse complement strand
GTGGCTGGGGTCGCTGGCTGCGGCCATGATCAACAGCCTGCGCCGGCTGGATGATTGGCAATTGCGCAAGCAGCGCGACGAGCCCAAAAACGCCGAAGAAGTGATGGCCTGGGCCAGCCGCATCGAGGCCACCGAGCCCAGCTTTGCGGCCGACCTGCGCGCCGCCGCGCTGCGCTCGATGGACACGCCCACCCACTGAGCGGGCTGCGGCGCTGCCCCGCCCGCCGTCCGCCGACCCCCCGCCGACCCCCTGCCGGACCCCCCGCCGTCGATCCGCCCGACACCGCAAATCCGGGTGGCGGGCGGTTCTGGCGCCGCTACCATCGCGCTTTTTCTTGATGCGCCCAGCGGCGCGGCGGCAGGTGACGATGGGTGATCGATCAAGCAAGCCGGTGCCGGCCTCGTCGCGCCGGGCCTGGCTGGTGGCGGCGGCCGGCGTGGCGGGTGGCGTGGGCCTGGCCGGCTGCGCCACGCTGCCAGCCGCCGATGCGCCGCACCACAGTGACGCGCCCGAGGGCCCACCCGCCGGCTCGCCCGCCAACCCGCCCGCCACCCAGGTGCTGCCGTTTTCAGCCAGCGCGCCCGGCGTTGCGCCGGCGGGCTGGCACAGCTACGCGATGCGGCGCGACGTCAAGCACACCCGCTACGCGGTGGTGCGCGACGGTGCGCAACAGGTGCTGCATGCGCGGGCGGCAGCGTCGGCCAGCGGGCTGCGCTGCACGGTGCTGATCGACCCGGCGCAGTCGGGCCAGTTGCAGTTCAGCTGGCGGGTGCGTGACGTGCCGCGCCAGGCCGATGTGGCCGTGGCCGAGCATGACGACTGCCCGGCGCGGCTGGTGCTGGCGTTTGGCGGCGACGAGGCCCGGCTGCCGCTGCGCGACCGGCTGTTTTTTGAGCAGGTCGAGCTGTTCACCGGCCAGCGCCTGCCGTTTGCCACGCTGATGTATGTCTGGGACGGCGGCCGTCAGGCGGTTGAGTCGGTGCACCGCAACCACCGCAGTGCGCGCATCCAGTACCTGACGGTGGAAAGCGGTGCCCAGCGCGCCGGCCGCTGGCTGCGCTACCAGCGCGACGTGGTGGCCGATTACCGCCGGGTGTTTGGTGAGGCGCCCGGGCCGATCATCGGCGTGGGTGTGCTCACCGATGCCGATGCGTTGAAGGGCGAGATGGAAGCCTGGTACGGCGACATCACGCTGTCGGCGCTGCCGGCCTGACCGTCGCGCGCACTGCCGCCGTCACAGTCTAGATTCACGGCCTGGGTTCACGGCCTGGATTCACGCCCTGCCCCCCTGCGGCCTGGCTTCACGGCCGGGGCAGCAGCAGGCTCACTGCCAGCCCCGGCCTGGCGTTGCGCAACCGCAACTCACCGCCGTGCGACAACGCCACCAGCCGGCACAGGTACAGCCCCAGCCCCACGCCGCCGGCACTGCGGGCGCGTGCGCTGTCGGGCCGGTAAAACGCCTGCGCCAGGTGCGGCAGTTGGGCGTCGGCCACGCCCGGCCCGTGGTCGCGCACGGTCAGGCACACCGCTGTGTTGGTCAGCGTGGTGCTCACGGCCACCGGCGTGCCACCGCCGTGCCGCTGGGCGTTGTCCAGCAGGTTGCGCAGCAGCAGTTGCAGGCGGGTGCGGTCCAACGCCAGCAGCGGCAGGGCGCTGTCCAGCGCCAGCGCCACATCGCGGCCGGTGGCCGCCACGGCGGCCTGCACCAGCGCATTCAAATCGGTGGGCTCGCGCTGCAGCGCGCCCGCACCGCCGGCCAGGCGCTCGCTTTCCAGCAGATCGCTCACCAGGTCGCGCATCTGGCCCAGATCCCGCAGCAGGGCCTGGCGCTGCTCGCTGTCGGCCAGCAGCTCGGCATGCAGGCGGGCGCGGGTGAGCGGGGAGCGCAGCTCATGGCTGATGGCCAGCAGCAGGCCGCGCTGGCCGTCCAGCCTGCGCTGCAGGCCGCTGGCCATGGCGTTGACCTGGCCGGCCAGGTCACCCAGCTCATCACGCCTGCGCAGCGGGATGGGTTGTGAAAAATCGCCCGCCCCGTAGCGCAGCGCACCGGCCCGGATGTCGTCCAGCGGGCGCAGCAGCCGGCGCACATAAACATAGGCCAGCGCGGTGAGCGCCAGCAGCCCGGCCAGCACGCCCCAGCCGGGCCAGCGCGGCGGCTCGTCACCCTGCCAGTCGCCCACGCCAAAGCGGATGCGGTGGCCGTCGGCGGTGCTGCGCACCAACAGGCTGCGCAGGCCGCCATCGGGCTCACCGCCCGGGCGTGGGCCGTGCCCGGCGCGCTGCGGGTGCGACGCCCACTGCACCTGCGGGCCATCGATGCGGATGGACAGCGGCAAGCGGCGGGTCAACGCCTGGGCCCGCGCCACATCGGGCGGGCTGCCGATCTCGGCCGCCAGGCGGTCGATGTAATCGGCCACCAACGGGCGCGCCAGCTCACGCCAGCCGGTGGCAAAAAAGGCCCGGCTGCCGTAGACAAACAGCCCGGTGGTGCCCAGCGCCAGCAGCAGGAACAGCAGCACCAGCCGCCATTGCAGCGAGTGGCCCAGCCGGTGGCGCCATGAGCGGCGCTGGCGCGCTGCGGTTGCGGTTGCGGTTGCGGCTGCGGCTGCGGCTGCGGCGGCGGCGGCGCCTTGCGGTGCGGCCGGTGCCGGTGCCGCGGCCGGCGGCAACGCCGCCGTCATGCGCTGCGCCCCAGCGCCAGCGCATAGCCGGCATTGCGCAGCGTCTTGATGCAGTCCAGCGGCTCAAGCTTGCGGCGCAGCCGGCTGACCAGCAAATCCACCGCCCGGGTGTACAGATCGGCATCGCGGCCACGCAGCCGGTTCAAGATCTCGTCACGGCTGAACACCCGCTGCGGCTCGCGCGCCAGTAGCAGCAGCAGCTCAAACTCGGTGCCGGTCAGGTCCACCGGCGCACCGTGGCGGTGCACCTGGCGGCGCAGCGCGTCAATGGCCAGGCCGTCAAATTGCAGCAACGTGGGGCGGTCGGTGGCCGCAGCGGGCGGCGCCGTCGGCCGCGCCCGGCGCAGCAGCGATTGCAGCCGCGCGGCCAGCTCACGCGGCTCAAACGGCTTGGCCAGGTAGTCGTCGGCGCCCAGCTCCAGGCCCACCACCCGGTCGCTCAACTCACCCCGGGCGGTGAGCATCAACACCGGGATGGCGTTGCCGGGCGCCGCGCCCTGGCGGATGCGCTGGCACAACGCAAAGCCGTCCATCTCGGGCAGCATCACGTCCAGGATCACGGCCTCGAAGCCGGTGGCGGTGGCGGTGGCGGGGGCGGTGGCGGGGGCGGGGGCGGTGGCGGTATCGGTGGCGGTATCGGTGGCGGCCCCGGCCGCCAGCAGCGCCAGCCCCTGGCTCGGCCGCAGAGCGGCGTGCAAATCGAAGTCGAAGCGCCGCAGGTAGGCCGCCAGCGGCGGCGCCAGCAACTCGTCGTCATCGATCAGCAGGATGCGGTGCATGGCGGGCGCCGGGTGGGCGGGCAGGGGCGGTGGCGGTGGCGGCGAGGGGTCGATGCTCGCACGGTGCACGGCGCGGCGTGGCCCGCTGCGCCCCAGCGTGCCACGCCAGACCCTCAGCCTCGGCCAAAGCCGTGGCCGCGCCCGC
>JANMKO010000719.1:0-9318 GCA_031372085.1 Betaproteobacteria bacterium | reverse complement strand
GCAATGCAAAAAACGTGGGCCATGGCCCGCAGTATCGCCGCAGTGGGGCCGGCGTTTTGCGCTGTCAAACGGTGCGCAGCCAGACCAGGCAGCGCTGGGCATCCAGCCCGGGCACGTGCAGTTGTTCCACGTGAAACACCTGCACGCCGGCAGGCAGCGCGGCTTGCTCGTCAGCGGGCGGCTTGCCCTTCATCGCCAGCCACACGCCTTGCGGCGCCAACACGTCGGCGGACAGCCTGGTGAAGTCAGCCAGCGACGCAAAAGCGCGGGACGTGATCACGTCATATTGACCATCGGCTTGGCGCAGTTCCTCGACCCGGCCATGCAAACCGCGCAGGTTGGGCAGTTGCAAGTCGGCCGCCACCTGCCGGATGAACGCGGCTTTTTTGCCCACCGTGTCAACGCAACTCACCTGCCACCCCGGTTGCACTGCCGCCAGCACCACACCCGGCAGGCCACCGCCACTGCCCACATCCAGGATGTGCAGCGCCGGATTGGCCAAGGATTTTGCATGGCGGCGCAATGCCGGCAGCACGGCCAGGCAGTCCAGCAAGTGGTGGCTGAGCATCTCATCCGGGCTCCGCAGGGCGGTGAGGTTGTAAACCCGGTTCCAGCGCTGCAACAGCGCCAGGTAGGCCATCAAGCGCGCCAACGTGGCCTCGTGCAAACCCAGGTCCAATTCGGCGGCCGCCGCCACCAGGTGCGCCAGGCGCCCTGCATCATGCCTGTCGGCCATGTCAGGCGGCGTCCCGCGCAGGGTCGGTGTTAGTTTTGAAGTGGCCCTTTTTCAGGTGCACCAGCAACAACGAGATGGCGGCCGGTGTCACACCCGACATGCGCGATGCCAACCCCAGCGTCTGCGGCCGGTGCAGGCTCAAGATTTGTCGCACCTCAAAACCCAGGGCAGGCACCTGGTCGTAGTCCAGGTTGGTGGGCAAACGCAGGTGCTCAAAGTGCGCGGCCCGCGCCACGTCTTCCACCTGCTTGCCGATGTAACCCGCGTATTTGGTGGCGATCTCAACCTGCTCGATCACGGCGCTGGCCAGCGCCAGGCCCAGCGTTGATGTCAATGTTTCACGTGAAACAACCGGCAAAGGCAGATCGCCGCCTGCGCCGTCACGCCGCGCCGGTGACGCACCCGCGCCCGCCGCCGCCGCAATCTGCACCACCGCATCAAACCCGATGCCCGGCCGCCGCAGCAGATCGGCCAGGTTGTATTCATGCTCGATGGCCTTGCCCAGCAGGCGCTCGCTGTCGGCCGCCGGCAACGTGCCGGGCCGCACCCACGTGCTTTTGAGTTGCTCGGTCGTGCGGGCCACCGCATCGCGCTTGCGGTTGAAGGCCGCCCAGCGTGCGTCGTCCACCAGGCCGATCTGCCGGCCGATCTCAGTCAACCGGGCGTCGGCGTTGTCTTCGCGCAATTGCAGGCGGAACTCAGCCCGGCTGGTGAACATGCGGTAGGGCTCGGTCACCCCTTTGGTGATCAGGTCGTCCACCAGCACGCCCAGATAAGCCTGGTCACGCCGCAGGGCCAGCGCGTTGCGCCCCTGTGCTTGCAACGCCGCGTTGGCACCGGCAAACAGGCCCTGCGCTGCGGCTTCTTCATAGCCGGTGGTGCCGTTGATCTGTCCGGCAAAAAACAGCCCGGCGATCGCGCGCGTCTCAAAGCTGGCGGCCAGCGCGCGAGGGTCAAAGTAGTCGTACTCGATGGCATAACCGGGCCGCAGGATGTGGGCGTTCTCCAGCCCGCGCATGGACTGCACCGCTGCCAGCTGGATGTCGAACGGCAGTGAGGTGGAGATGCCGTTCGGGTAAAACTCTTGCGTGGTCAAGCCCTCGGGCTCCAGAAATATCTGGTGGCTGTCCTTGTCGGCAAACCGGTTCACCTTGTCTTCGATGCTGGGGCAGTAGCGCGGCCCCACGCCGCCGATCACCCCGGTGAACATGGGGCTGCGGTCAAAACCCGAGCGGATGATGGCGTGGGTGCGCTCATTGGTGTGGGTGATCCAGCACGGCACCTGGCGTGGGTGCTGGCCGGCATGGCCCATGAAGCTGAACACCGGCAGCGGGCCGGCATCGCCGGGCTGCTCGGTCAGCCGTGAAAAATTGATCGACCGGCCGTCGATGCGCGGCGGGGTGCCGGTCTTGAGGCGGCCTTGCGGCAGCTTCAGCGCTTTCAGCCGCGCCGACAAGGTGACGGCCGGTGGATCACCGGCCCGGCCGGCCGCGTGGCTTCGCAAGCCCACATGCACCCGGCCGTCGAGAAACGTGCCGGCCGTCAGCACCACCGTCTTGCAGCCAAAGCGGATGCCCATCTGCGTGACGGCGCCCACCACCCGGTCAACGCCGCCGTCCGCCTGCACCAGCAGATCATCCACCGCCTGCTGGAACAGCCACAGATTGGGCTGGTTCTCCAGCCGCTGCCGGATGGCGGCCTTGTACAACAGCCGGTCCGCCTGCGCCCGGGTGGCACGCACCGCCGGCCCCTTGCTGCTGTTGAGGATGCGGAACTGGATGCCGGCTTCGTCGGTGGCCGCAGCCATCGCGCCCCCCAGCGCATCCACCTCCTTGACCAGATGGCCTTTGCCGATGCCGCCAATCGACGGGTTGCAGCTCATCTGGCCCAGCGTCTCGATGTTGTGGGTCAGCAGCAGGGTGGTGCAGCCCATGCGGGCAGCGGCCAGCGCGGCCTCGGTGCCGGCATGGCCGCCACCGACGACGATGACGTCAAATATTTGGGGGTGCAACACGGCGCGGTGGCGCGGGGGCGCCAAGAGCAATTGAGACCGCATTGTAAAAAGCCGGCCCTGCCGTGCCACCTACCGGCGCCGATTGGCCTTGCGCAGGGGGCTGACCGCACCCGTCATGGCGCCGCTTGGGCATGGCCGCTGCGGCGGCGGGCATGCTGGGCGGTAGGCGTGCCGGGCGGCGTGAGTGCGCGCTGACAGAACAAAAAATGGCCCGGGCAATCCGGGCCATTCAAACCAGCCCTGCGTGCAGGGCCGGGAGCAAAACGGGAGGGGGCTTACCAGCCGGTTTTTGGCAGCAGGGTCGGGGATTGGGCCGCGAAGGGGGTGGTAACAGTGATGGTTTGCATGGGGACTGCTCCTGGGGATGGTGTGTGGCGCGTTGCTTAACGCCTGAAACCGATTTCACCAGCCCATCCTGCCGAGCGGTACTGTCAGGTCTTACAGGCAGGGTTGCCCGCAGAGGCCCCGCCACGCCCCGCCAGATCAGTTGATCAATCCCATCCGCAATGCCTTGAGCACCGCCTGGTGCTTGCTGGAGCACTCCAGCTTGTGCATGGCGTTGTTGACATGCAGCACCGCCGTGCGCTCGCTGATGCCCAGAATGCCGCCCACCTCCCAGGCCGTCTTGCCCTCCATCGTCCAGCGCAGCGCCTCCAGCTCACGCGGCGTGAGCGACGGCCGATCGGTGCGCACCGCCGCCGCCGACAACACCCGCAGCGCTGAATCTTGCGCGTGCACGGCAAACAATTGCAGGTCGGCCACCAAGCGGGTCAGCTCGGTGCTGTCGTCGGGCAGGGGTTTGTCGCGCTCCACGCCCAGCACAAAGTGCCGGCCCTCGGGCAGGTGCAGCGCCATCGCCACGCCGGTGCAGTAGCCAAACTGGGCCTGCTCTTCCCACAGCTCACCCAGGCCTTGGCGGGTGTACGTGGCCTGGTCCCAAACAATGGGCCAGGCATGGCGCCGGCAGTGCTGCATCACCGGATCGCGCCGCATGTTGGGCACGTTGTCTCGTACCAGCTCGCAGCCCGGCGGCGCGTTGTTGACCTCGACAAAATCAGACCGGCCCACTGCGTAGTCGAGCACCATCATGGCCGAGACGGTCTTGAAGCCCAGGCATTGTGTGAAGCGCACCACCTCATTGCGGAAGTCATCCCGACTGGCCGCTTGAAGAATTGACGCAAAACCACCTTGCAACATGCCAGCGGGTCAATGCGGATCAGGTTGGACGCAGGCCCCCTGAAAGGGTTTACATGTTTTCATTTGGTGCCGGCTGCCGAAAACTACACAACCTATCAGTAACTGTCACGGTGACGATTTTGAACTCCACTCTCGGGCATTGCCCCCCCTGGACCTTGTGCGCCTGGCCGCCTTTATTGTGGCAGGTCGGCAAACAGATCCCGTTACGTTTGCAGCATCTGGGAACACAAGTCACCAGCCCGGGCGACGCGCTGTCGCGCACGCTGGGCCAGACTTTCTGGGCCTGGCACGGCCAGGAGGGCGACGTCGGCATGGCCTGGGACTGGGTGCAGCTGATGCCCGGTGTGGTGGCGCTGGCCGACCCGATGGCGGTGGTGTCCAACCTGCGCCTGGTGGGCGAGGCGGGCGCGGTGCTGACGGCGTTTGAGTCGGCGCGCCACTTCAACTGCGTGCTGCGCGCGCTGCCGTGGCAGGGCGAGGTAGAGCGGGCGCTGAGCGCACCGGCCTACCCCGGCCTGGGGTTCGATGCCAGCAGCGCCGGCCGATTGTTGGCAATGCCGGCCAGCCCGCTGACACAGTGAGCGGTGCACCGGGCGCCTTGGCCGCGCCCGGGCAACCCCGCCACGTCAGCGCAGCGCGGCCGCCCGCAACTGCCGGGCCACATAGGCCACGCACAGCGCACTGACCAGCGCGGCCACGGCCAGCGGCAGCAGCAGATCGACCGGCGCAAACGCCTCACCCTCCAGCACACGCTGCATCAGCGTGATCTGCGCCAGCGCCGGCAGCCACAGATGCCAGGGCTGCTCACCGGCCTGGTTGAACAGCGTGAGCAGCGGCAGCAGCGACACCAGCAGCACCACCGCCGTGTTGTTGGCCTGCGCCTCTTTGAAGGTCTTGCAGCGGATGGCCACGGCCATCATCAGCGCTGACAGCATGGCCGCCAGCGGCAGCAGCAGCGCCAAAAAAAGCAGCGCCTCACGCCAGCCGAACAAGAACATCGCCGACAGCGTCTCGCTGCGCAGCAGCCACTGGCCGGGCAAAAAACTGAAGCACGACAGCACCGCCACGCCCATGCCCACGCTGGCCACCGCGCCCCACTTGCCCAGCACCAGGGCCCAGCGCGGCACCGGGGTCATCAGCAGCGGCTCGAGTGAGCCGCGCTCACGCTCACCGGCGGTGGTGTCGAGGGCGGCATGCAGCGCGCCGTACAGCACCGCCATCAGCACAAAAAACGGCAGCATGCGCGTCAGCTGCGCCGCCCGCACGCGCGGGTTGGCCAGGTCTTGCTCGTCCAACTCCACCACTTGCAGCAACCCGGGTGAAACGCCCTGCAGCACCAGCCGCAGGCTGGCCTGCTCCTGGTTGAAGCCGCGCAGCAGCCGGGCCAGCGCAGCGCCCTCGCCCTGCGCGCGGTTGTTGGCGCTGGCGGTGACAAGTGCCAGCGTGGGCGCGATGCCGGCCGCCAGGTCTTGCTCAAAGCCCGGCGGCACCACCAGCACCGCATGGCCGAAGCTGCGCTTTTGCAGCGCCGCCGCATAGCCGGCCGGCGCCGGGTGCACCGCCCAGGCCTGGCGCTCGATGAAGTTGCGCAAGGTGGGCGCGTGCTCGATGCCCACCGCGTAGACCTCACGCGCCTCGGCCTGGGCCTCGAAGTCGGCCACCAGCATCGACAGCGCCACCAGCAGCAGCGGGCCGATGGCCACGGATGACAACAGCACCATCAACAGCGTGCGGCGGTCGCGCAGCGCGTCGATCAGCTCTTTGCAAAAGACTTGCCAGGCGGCGGCCATCACCGTGCCCCGTGCCGGGCCGAGCCGCTGGCCGCCGCCGGGCCCGCTGTGGCCCCGGTCGTGGCGGGAAACGCCAGTTGCACAAAACAGGCTTCAAAATCAGTTTGCCCGGTGCGAGCCAGCAAGCCGGCCACGCTGCCGTCGGCCACGGTGCGGCCGGCGGCCACCACCACCACCCGATCACACAGCCGCTCAACCTCTTGCATGATGTGGGTGGAGAAGACGATGCACTTGCCGTGCTCGTCGCGCAGCCGGCGCAGTGCGTCGCGCAGGTTGCGGGTGGCCAGCACGTCCAGGCCGTTGGTGGGCTCGTCCAGGATGATGTGCGACGGGTCGTGCACCAGCGCCCGGGCCAGCGCGGTCTTCATGCGCTCACCCTGGCTGAAGCCGTCGGTGCGGCGGTCCAGCAGCGCGCGCAGGTCCAGCACGTCGGCCAGCAGCACGGCCCGGGCGTTGGCCGCAGCGGCGCCCAGGCCGTGCAGCCGGCCGTAGTAGGTGATGTTCTCGCGCGCGGTGAGTCGGGGCGACAGGCCGCGTGCGTCTGACAGCACGCCCAGCAGCGCTTGCGCTGCTTGCGGCCGGGCCACCACGTCGATGCCGTCCACCCGGATGCGGCCGCTGTCGGGCACCAGCAGGCCAGCCACCATGCGCAGGGTGGTGGTCTTGCCGGCGCCGTTGGCGCCCAGCAGGCCGGTGATGCAGGCATCCGGCGCGACAAAACTCACCGCCTGCACGGCCGGCACCGGCCGGGCGGGGTGGCCCCAAACCCGGCCAGCCGGCCAGCCAGCCGGCCAGCCCCCGCCCGCGCTGAACTGCTTGGCCAGCGCCTGCACCTCGATCATCGCGGCGGCACTGGCAGCGGGTGGGGCGCTGAGGTCGGCGCTGATGGCGGCACTGAACGCGGCAATGAACGCGACACGGACGGCGGCACGGCGGGCGGCACGGCGGGCGGGGTTGGCGGCGGCATCGACGGCGGCATCAACGACACCAGCGCCGGCAAGCCCGGCGGCACAAACGCCAGCGGGCGCGGCACGGCGGCTGCGCAACCGGCACCCACCGCCAGCGCGGCGGCGGCGTCGTCGGTGCTGATGAAGCGCATCACCGCATCGCGCAGGCAGGGCAGGCTGGTGACGCCGTGGCCGGCCTGGGCCACCACGGTGTGCCGCGCCAGCGGACCCAGTGCGGCCGCCACCCGCTGGCCGTGGCGCGGCGGGGTGACGGGGTCGAGCCCGCCCGACAGCAACCAGATGGGGGCTGCGGCTGGCGGCAGCGTGTAGAAGGCCGGGTCTACCCGGCCCTGCGGCCAATCGGCACACACCTCACGGTACAGCGTGGCAAAACTGACGCCGAAGGCATTGCCCGGCGCGGCGGCGGCGGCGCCATCAGCGGCATCGGGCGGCGGCGCGCCAGGCCCCAGATCCTCCGCACAAACCACTGAAAAGTGCAGACCGGTGGCCACCGCACCGGCGCGGCCGCCACCCAGTGTGCTGGCCAGCGCGGCCAGCGGGGCCCAACGGCCGGCGCTGGCCGCGTCGATGGCGGCCGGCAGCGCGGCGGCCAGCGCCGGCGCGTACAGCGGCGCCCGCACCAGCGCCAGCAGATGATCGCGCCGCAGCCGCAGCGGCTCGGGCTGGCCGCTCAGCGGATGTGGCAAGACAACATCGCGCGGCAGGCTGGCCAGCAGCGCTGACCACTGGGCGCGCAGCACCGGGTGGCGGCGGGCGCAGGCTGGCTCGGCCGCGCAGGCGCCCAGCAGGGCGTCGAGCGCGGCCTGGTTGTCGCGCGCCGCCGCGTCGGGCAGGCGCATGTCGGGCGGGGCCACGCCGTCCAGCACGGCGCGCCGCACGGCGTGCGGAAACTGCCGCAGGTAATCAAGCACCGCGCGTGTGCCGTACGACGCGCCGATGGCATTGAGCTGCGCCACGCCCAGCGCTTGGCGCACCGCGTCGATGTCGGCCACCGCCAGCGCGGTGGAAAAAAAGCGCAGATCGCCGTACGGCAGCGCCTGCAGCGCCAGGCGGCAGGCGTGCAGCCGGGCCAGGCGGCGGGCCGGGTCAGCGCTGTCGGCCAGGGTGAGCGGCGGCGCCTGCGGATCGTCGTCGGCACAGGCCAGCGGCGCACTGCGGCCGGTGCCGCGCTGATCGACAAACACCAGGTCGCGGCGCTGGCCCAGCCGGGCGTAGCGCGACGCCAGCGGCCCGGCCAGGTTGATCGCACTCTGGCCCGGGCCGCCGGCAAAAAAGAACACCGCGTCCGCCGCCTTGTGGCGGGCCAGCGCCGGCAGCACGGCAAAGTGCACGTCGATCATCACGCCCTGCGGCCGCGCGGGGTCAAGCGGGCGGCGCAGGCTGCCACACAGCGCGGCATGGGCCACATCGGGCAGGCGGCAGGCCACGCCCGGCAGGCCGGGCGGCGCAGCGGTGCTGGCCTCGGCCGGGGCCGGCGCGGCCAGCGCAGACGACGCGGCCACGGCCAGCACCAGCGCGGCGGGCCAGCCGGCCCAGGGCCACCGCAGCCGGGTCATGCCGTCCGCCCCGACCGCCGGGTGTTCACAACGCCATGTCCACAAGGTCATGCCCACAAGGTCATGTCCGCAAGATCATGCCCAAAACGCCATGTCCAGAACACGATGTTCACCACGCCGTGTCCACAACGCCATGCCCGCGCTTGCGTGCCTGCGCCGCCGTGGCGGCGGCATCAGGCCAGCAAGCGCGCCAGCTCACCGCTGCAGATCAGCCGGTTCAGGTCAGTGGCGCCGCCCACCAGCTGGCCTTTGACAAAAATCATCGGGAACGTCGGCCAGCCCGTCCACAGCTTGAGCGCGTTGCGGCGCCGCCAGTCACTCAAGTAGCCGCCGTAATCCAGGTCATGGTGGGCCACGCCGGCAGCGTCCAGCGCGCGGCGGGCTTTTTTGGGCCAGGGGTTGGCCCGCATGCCCACCACCACCACCGGATGGCGCGCCACGGCGGCCATCACCTCGCGCACGATGCCGGCCTCATGCGCGGCCACCGTGGCACGCACGGCCGGGTGGATGGCGGATTCATCAAGCACTTGGCGCGGCATCGCATGTCCTGCATCGTGATCGGGGCCAAAGCATACTGTGCGGCTGCGCGGGGCCGGCCGGTCGGGGCGCCTTTGCGCGGCAGGCGCACCAGGCCAGCCCCGCGCCCGATGCGCCGCCACCGGCAGCCAAAAGACGACCCACAAAGCGCTGCGACAGCCCCGGCGCTGGCTCACGCAGCCCGCGCATCGCCGTGCATGAGGCCGGCCTGGCCAACCAGGGCGTGCTGGCGCCGACCTAGCCTTACTGTGTTATCAATTTTGTCTACCGTTTAGACGCAAGCAACATGGGCATCGAAGCAGTGCCCTGAGCAAGGCTGCGGCGATATTGAGCCGCAAGGTCGTGATGGACGATGGGACGTGGCGCTGCGTGCGCCGGGCTTCCGCGAGGTTTGTAATGCGTGGGCAGGGCAAGTTCCTCGCTTCGTGCAGCGTTTTTCTTTCCTGCAACCTCGGGATGTTCAAGCTGCTGGACCATCAAGAACCCGTAGGCCGCAATGCTCAGGCTGGCGTGGTGATGG
>JANMKO010000704.1:0-1938 GCA_031372085.1 Betaproteobacteria bacterium | reverse complement strand
ATCCAGGCCGCCGCGCCGCTGACGCCCAACAGCAGCGCGGCGGCCAGCGCCGGGTGGGCCGGGGCGGCGGCGGCGGGCGGCGGGCCGGGCGTGTTGGCGGCCGCCGGGTTGGCAGCTGGGTTGGCAGCTGGGTTGGCAGCTTGGCTCGCCGCGTTGTTGGCCGCCCGGTTTGCCGCCTGGTTTGCCGCCTGGTTTGCCGCCTGGTTTGCCGCCTGGTTTGCCGCCTGGCTTGCCGCATCGCTTGCCGCGCCGCTTGCCGCATGGCCTGCCACGTCGTGCGCAGCGGCGGCTGGCCGGGGCTGCTGCGCGTCTGCGCGCCCGTCACCTGTCACCGCCGGCCCGCCCCCCCACCGCTGCAGGGCCAGCATCAGCCCGGTGCCCAGCGGCAGCGCCAGCAGCACGATGCGCGAGAAGGTGGTGACCGCCGCATACGCGCCCAGCAGCACGCCCAGTGCTGCCAGCGCCCAGCCCAGCCGGGTGCGGGCGGTTTGCAGCTGGCGCCAGCCGAAGGGCAAGGTGAGCGCCAGCAGGCCGTCCAGCGCCGCGCCGCCGACATGCATCTCCCAGAACGGCCCGGTGCTGCGGTAGTCGGCCGAGAAATTGAGCAGGCCGGGATACGTCAAACGCTCCCACAGGCAGGCCAGCGCGATGCCGGCCCCGGCCAGCGCCAGGCCCAGCGTCAACTGCGCCGGGGCGCGCCCGCCCGGCGCCTGCAGTGCGCGCTGCCACAGCGGCAGCAGCAGCAGCACGGCCAGCGTGGGCTTGGCCAGGCGCAGCGCGTTCATCGGGCCCCGGTAGCCCTGAAACCAACCGGCCACCCAGCCGCCCGCATCGGCCACACCGCGCTGGGTGGCCAGCAGCACGGCGGCGGCCCACAGCGCCAGCAGCAGCCAGCCCACCACGCTGGCGGCGCGCGCCGGTGGCGCGGCCGGGCCGGGCCGCAGCGCCCAGCGGGCATAGCCGCCAGCGGCCACCGCCAGCACCAGCAGATCGGTCTCTTCCACCGTGATCCAGCCGGTCCACGGCGCCAGGCCGATCCAGGGCCACAGCGCCGGCAGGCCGATCAACCAGGCGCTGGGCCAGACGGCCGAGACCGCCGCCACCAGCACCACCGCCGCCAGCGCCGCGCCGCCAGACAGCGGGTGGTGGGCCGCCAGCCACAGGCCGGCACCGGCGGCG
The DNA here is from genome assembly GCA_031372085.1 of Betaproteobacteria bacterium. GTDB lineage: Bacteria > Pseudomonadota > Gammaproteobacteria > Burkholderiales > Burkholderiaceae_C > Pseudaquabacterium. The sequence goes on along the minus strand of JANMKO010000704.1, from coordinate 759 downwards.
GCCAGCGCCACCAGCAGGGCCACGCCCCGGGCGACGGCGTGGCTGATCGGGCGGTTGGGGGCGCCGGTGCGGGCGTGGGTGGCTGGGTGGGTGGGTGAGCGGGTGGCTGGGTGGGTGGTTGGGTGGGTGGGGGCGCCCGGCGGGGCGTTGATCGGGCGCGGCGGCATCGAGCAGGTGTCAGGCAGGGGTCAAGGCAGGGGTCAAGCCATTGCCATGCTCTGGGCCCGGGCGGGGCGGCGCCAGATCGACCGGCTGGCCGCCGACAAATACCCGCAGCTCACCGGGCGCAAACGCCGTCCAGCACTCGCCCCGGGTCAGCGGCTGGGTGGCCACCAGCGCCACCCGGTCACCGGGCGTGGTGAGCGCCGCAAAATCCACTTGCAAGTCTTCATCGGCCAGGTGCGCCGGGCCAAACGGATGGGCCCGCGCCAGCCAGTGCAGCTGGGTGCTGCAATGGGCCCACAGCGCCTGGCCGTTGCTCAGCAGGCAGTTGAAGGTGCCGTGCGCGGCCGGCACCGGCAGCAGCTCAGCCAGGGTGCGGCTCAGCTCGGTGATGGACGGCACGGCGGCATGGGCCTTGGCCAGCTCTTGCATCAGCCAGCAGAACGCCCGCTCGCTGTCGGTGTCACCGACCGGCCTGAATCCGCCGTGCAACCGGGGCAAAAAGCCCTTCAGATCGCCGTTGTGGGCAAACACCCAGTAGCGGCCCCACAGCTCACGCATGAAGGGGTGGGTGTTTTGCAGCGCCACCCGGCCCTG
>JANMKO010000652.1:0-3276 GCA_031372085.1 Betaproteobacteria bacterium | reverse complement strand
GGTGAAAAAACGCCGCAGGCCGCGATGGACAACCTGGCCGAGGAGATGGACCAGGTGATGGGCCGGCTGGAGCGCGCCGGCATGGCGCACTGCGCGCCCAAGCTCAACCCCAAGGGCGACCCGAACAAGTACCTGAGCGACAAGGGTGCGCCGTGGAAGAAGCTGGCCAATGAAAAGCCCAAGGGCGAGACGATCGCCTACGACACCCTGCTCAACGCCTGGAAGGCCGGCAAGGTGCGGTGAGAGGGGCTCCCTCTCCCTTCAAGAGAGAGGGCTGGGGTGAGGGTGGCGCCTAGGAAGGCTCTGGCAGCTTGACCCCCATCCCGGCCTTCCCCCTGGTGGGGGAAGGTGCAGATGGGCGCTGCGCGCTGACTTCAGATGTCACCTGGTCCAGCGCGGCCGCCAACCGGGCGACGGTGCCGGCCACGTCGGCCAGCTTGTCCAGCCCGAACAAGCCGATGCGGAAGGTCTTGAAATCGGCCGGCTCGTCGCATTGCAGCGGCACGCCGGCGGCGGTTTGCAGGCCCAGGCCGAGAAAGGTCTTGCCGCTGCTCAAGCCCGCATCGTCGGTGTAGCTCACCACCACGCCGGGGGCTTGAAAACCCGCTGCAGCCACGCTGGCAAAGCCCTTGCTCACCATCAGCGCACGCACCGCGTTGCCCAGCGCCTGCTGCTGGGCCCGGGTGGCCTCGAAGCCGCGCGCCCGGGTTTGCTGCATCGCGTCGCGCACCTGCGTCAGCGCGTCGGTGGGCAGGGTGGCGTGGTAGGCATGGCCGCCGGCCTCATAGGTTTCCATGATTTGCAACCACTTTTTCAGGTCACAGGCAAAGCTGCTGCTGGTGGTGGCGTCGATGCGGCCGCGCGCCAGCTCACTGAGCATCACCAGCGCACAGCACGGCGGGCCGCTCCAGCCTTTTTGCGGCGCGCTCACCAGCACGTCGACGCCGGTGGCCGCCATGTCGACCCAGATCGCACCCGAGGCGATGCAGTCGAGCACCAACAAACCGCCCACCGCGTGCACGGCGGCCGCCACCTGGCGCAGGTAGTCATCGGGCAGGATCAGGCCGGCGGCCGTCTCGACGTGCGGCGCAAACACCAGGTCGGGTTTTTGCGCCAGGATGGTGGCCACCACCTCGTCGACGGGCGCGGGGGCAAATGCCGCCTGATGGGTGTTGGTCACCCGGCGGGCCTTGAGCACGGTGCTCTGGGCGGGGATCTGGCCCATGTCGAAGATCTGCGTCCAGCGGTAGCTGAACCAGCCGTTGCGCAGCACCAGGCATTTTTTGCCGGTGGCAAATTGCCGCGCCACGGCCTCCATGCCAAAAGTGCCGCTGCCCGGCACCACGATGGCCGAGTGGGCGTGGTACGCCTCTTTGAGCAGGCCCGAGATGTCGCGCATCACGCGCTGGAACTTGGCCGACATGTGGTTCAACGCCCGGTCGGTGTAGACCACCGAGTATTCGAGCAGGCCATCGGGATCAACATCGGGCAGCAGGCCGGGCATGGTGGGCTCCAGGGTGGGGCCGGGGGCGGCGCAGCAGGCCGGTCCGGCGAAGGGCGGCCAGCTTAGCACCGGGGCCGGCGGCCCACCGCGTGTCCAGCCGTCAAGCCGGATGCCGCGCAAGGGTTCAGCGGGTGGATCCTGCACCGTCGGTACCGCGCGGGTAAGGGTCTGGACCATGGGGTGGTGGGTGTTCACCAGCCCGGGCAGCAGCCGCTGGTCTTGCGCGTCGATCACCTCGTCGGCGCTGGCCGGCAGGTCGGCACTGGCGCCCACGGCCTCAATCACCTGATCGCGCACCAGCACCGTGCCATCGGCAATCTCACGCCGCTGGTCGTCCCTCGTCACCAGCAGGCAGGCGTTGCGGATCAGCAGCGTGGGCATGCAAGCACCGCTGCCGGCAAGGGTCGGGTGCTAAAACCGCAGTCGGATGCCGGTGCTGGAGCAGCACCTTGCCCAGGCCGATGGGCACCGACACGCCCACGCTCGTCAATTTGGTTTCGGTGTCCAGCGCAGCGTTGGTCTTGACGCGGCTGTACTGGCCAAACAGCTTGACCAGCGTGAAATCGTAGGACGCGCCGATCTGCCAGGTGTCCTGGCTCCGCCAGCCGGCGGGTGTGCCAAAAGCGCCGTTCTTGACTTGCTGGTAGGCGGCGGTGGTGACCAACGGGCCGGCAAAGTACAGCACATTGCCGCCAAAGTTCTTGCCCGTGGTCGTTGCGCAAAAGGCTTCCATCTTGAAGATCGCAGCCAGCCGTCGCCCAGGTCCTCTTTGCCCTGGAAGCCGAGAAAGCCGGTGGTCGTGTTGCCGCTGTCCAGGCGCCGGGTCTTGGCCGCGCCGGCCGTTTGAAACTGGCCGCCGACAGATCGATCAGGCCGTACACCAACCCATTGGACTGGGCGTTTGCGGCCACCGGGGCGGCAAGGGTGGCGCTGGCGCACAGCAAGGCGGCCGGCGGCTGAATCGAGTGATCAGGATCTTCAGGCTGTGAAAAACAAAAACGAGCTTGCAAAACCAGGCAAAAACTGCAAGCAAATGCCATGCCCGGTTTTCGCCCGGTGGCCTGCTCGGTTTGGTGGCACGGTAGGCACCCCGCTACGTAGCAAGGAATTTGGCGAACATTGGCCTAACTTGAGGGCTGAAAACGTGACATTGCTGGCAATCTAGCCAAAATTTCATTGATGGCGGCAATCGTATAATTGCTACAAATGGTGAATTGCTTGTGATCGCGCCGCAGATCCGGTGCTAGACGCAGCCTGTTTGCTGTGAGTGGGCCGGCGTGCACCGCGCCCAGAAAAGCCCAGTTTCAGCCGTCAACGGAGGGGTTACACAATGGTTCAGCGAGTTCAAGCCATCGGCGCAGTGCAGCTGCGCGGCGGCGGGTCTGCCGTTGCCGGGCTCGCCCGGGCCGGTTGGCGTCATCTGGCGGGGGCGCTGGTTCTGGCGGTGGCGGCGGCTGGTGTGGCGGCGCAGACGGCGCCGCCGTCGGTCATCGAGGTGCACGCCGGCGACACGTTTTCGGCCATCGCCGCCAGGTTCACCGGCGACCCCCGGGCCTGGCGCACGCTGTACAGCGCCGAGAACTCGGGCCTGGCCAACCCCAACCTGATCTCGGTCGGCATGCGCTTCGAGTTGCTGGCCGACGGCGCCGGCAAGCGCTACCTCAAGCTGCTGGGCGGCCCGGCCTTGCGCAGCGCGGCGGGGGCGCCGCCGGCCCAGGCGGCCCAAGCGGGCGCACCGGTGGCCGCGCCCAAGCCGGCCGCGCCGGCATTGC
>JANMKO010000635.1:0-3067 GCA_031372085.1 Betaproteobacteria bacterium | reverse complement strand
ATGCAGTTCAACACGGCCGGCACAAAGACGATTTGCGACAGCCCATCGTCCAGCAGCTTGGCGGTCTTGAGCTTGTCGCGCAACTCGGCCAGCTTGGGCCCGCCCGAAAACAGCGCCACCCGGGCCTGGGCCTGCGTGAGCGGGGTGGCTGGTGCCGCCGGGGTGCAAGACACCGCCACTTCCACCGTCTTGCCGCCGCTGCCCACCTGGGCGCCTGTCACGGCCAACTTGAGGTCCGGCCGGGCCTGGGACGGGCCCATCACCGTGAAGGTCTGCGCCAGCTGCGCCAGCGTGGGCCCGGGCACTGTGGGCGGCTTGCCAGTCTTGTCTGGCGTGACGGGTGCGGCGGGAATGGCGGGTTCAGCGGCTGTAGGAGCAGCCACAGCGGCAGGGGCAGGTGCAGCAGGTGCCGCGCCGTCCACCACCACCACCATCTGCTGGCTGCGCCGGGGATTGGACGCATCGCTGACCACAAGCTGGTAATTGCCTGGACGGGCCTCGCCCGCGCCCAGTTTGACCTGGGCGGTATCGCCAAAGCCGCCGTCAAAGCCGATCGTCAGCGCGTCGGGCGCGGCGTCCAGCCAGCGCACGCTGTACGGCTTGGTGCCGCCGCTGATGACAAAGCCCTTGGCACCGGCCACCTGGGCCGTGAATTTGAGGGTGGCCGGCTCCAGCGCCATCGCCAGTACCGCGCCGGCCACATTGCAGGCCTTGAGCGCGGTCACCACGGCCGCCGCATCGACCCCGGCCACCAGGTCATTGGCGGCCTCGGCGGTGCGTGCCAGCTCGGCGCTGCTGCCAGTCAGTTTGTTCATCGCCTCGATCAGGCCGAGGCGCGCGGACTTGGCGCCAGGCCCGCCGCCGGCGGCAGCGGCAGCCTTGGCATCGGCCGCCGCCTTGTAGTCGGCAAAGCTTTTGCCGATCATCGAATCGATGCCGGCACCGGGCGCAAACTGGCTGGCAAAACCGCCCAGGCCGCCCACCAGCTGCGGGATGGCCGACAGATCGACAAGCGTGTCGATCATCGCGGCATCTACTTTCTGGGTGATCTCGAGCACGGTTTGCTGCAGCCGCTTGCCGGCGGCGGCGATGTCGTCTTTCAATTTATCAACCGCGCGCTGGCTTTTGCCGGCCTCCACCAGCGCGGCGTCCAGCTGGGCCAGCGCAACGCGCGCCGCCACCACCTCGGGCTCAACCGAGTTGCCCTCCAGCATCAGCTCTTTGCGCACCAGCGCGCCGTCACGGCTGGCGGCCTTGATCGCGGCGCGCAGGTCTTGGCCGGCCTTGACCAGCGCTTTTTGCCGGTCAGCGCCCAGGTCCATCGGCAGCACCGACGCATTGGCGCAATCCAGCGCCTGGATGCCGGCTGACAGCACTTGCAGCCGGCGCTTGTCGAGGTTGACCGTGCCCAGCGTGTACGCGGTGCCGCCGATCAGCGACGCACCCAGCACCGCGTCGCGGTGGGCACCGCCGGTGGCCAGCCCGACGATGCCTGCGCCCAGCACCAACAGGCCCGAGTTCAAGCGCTGGCTGGCGTCCACCTGGCCGGCCATCTCGCTGCGGTAGGCAGCGCGCACCTGCAGCGCGAACTGGCGTGCGCTGGCCAGGTCGGTGGCCGCCGCCGGATGCGGCTGGCCGCTGCTGGGCACTGACAGGCCGGGCGCATTGATGGCGATCAGCGGGTTGCTGGCGCAACCGGCCAGCACGGCGATGGCGGCCAACAGGGCGGTGGTGGTGCGGCGCATGACAGTCTCCGAAAGTCAAGCTGACTCTACGGCCGCAGCCCCCCAGCTTCATCGTATTGACTAGGGATGTGGGGCCCGGTGGCTGCGGTGTGGCGCGCCGCGCCGGCGTCGCCCGCCGGGGTGCAGCCGGGCCGGCGGGGCCGGGCTCAGCGGCTGGCCGCCGCCGGGCGCAGCGCCGCGCACGGGTCGTTGCGGGTTGCCGCCGCTGCGCTGATGGTTTGGTCAAACGCCGCTGCGTCGCTGTCGTCGGCCGGCCCGGCTTCGACAAAGCCCACCACCCGGGTGCGCGCTTGCAGCGCCGGGGCCAGCCAGCGCGGCACGCCCACATCCTTGCGCACATGGCCGTTGCCGGCCAGCAGCACCACGCCGCGCCCGGCCTGCGCCGCCACCTGGCGGGCCATGAACTGGTCTCGCGCCACCTGGGCATTGGCCATGCGGCCGGCCTGGGCGGCGTTGATCTGGCCGCAGTGGCTGCGCTCGATCTGGCCGGCCTGGGCGGCGCCGATGTCGGCCGGCACGGCCGGCTCGAACCCGTGCGCCGCCAAACCTTGCGCCATCAGCGCCCGGGCGTCGCTGCGCGAGACATTGGCCGCCACCAGCGGCAACCGGTAGCGCAGCGCCAGATCCAGGTAGGGCCGGTAGAAATCCCACTGCCAGCCGGGGGCGGCGCCGCCCAGCAGCACCAGCGCGTTGACGGTGCGGTCACGCTCGGCGTCGTCTGGCGCCTGGCCCGGGGCGGGCTGCAGCAGCGCGTCGATCTGGCCCTGGCGCTCGCGGTCAAACTGCTCCATCAGCAGCGCCGGCCGGGCGCCTTGGTGCAGCAGGGTTTGCAGGGTTTGCAGCCGCAAGGCGTGCAAGGCCGCGTTGTCATGCACCTCACCCAGCAGCCAAAGCGCAGCGCCTGGCGGGGGCGGGAGCAGAGGCGAGGGCGGGGGCAGAGGCGGGGACGGGGGCAGAAGCGGGGACGGGGGCAGAAGCGGGGGCGGGGGCAGAAGCGGGGGCGGGGGCGAGGGCAGTGGCGGCGACGGGGCCGGGGGTGTGGCCTGAAACGGCGCGCTGCCGCAGGCCACGGCGCCCAGCACGGCCAGGCCGATGAGCGCGCGCCGCAGGCCCGTCATGCCGGCGCGGTGGCGGCCGGTGCGGTGTCGGCCGGTACGGTGGCGGGCATGCCGTGCCCGTCAGGCCGGTGCGCCGGGCAGCGGCGCCTTGCTGTGCATCCAGGCAGCGTGCTGGGGCGCGCGCCTGGTCTCGGCCCATTCGTCCAGCATGGCCCATTTCACGGCGTCCAGCTGCTGCGTCATCGCCGGGGTGGCGGTGTCCAC
>JANMKO010000618.1:0-2047 GCA_031372085.1 Betaproteobacteria bacterium | reverse complement strand
AACCGCGCCGTGCCCAGGCCCGGGGGCAGGCACAGCGCGGACAGCGCCAGCTGTTGCACCGGCCCGGGCCAGTGGTCGGCCATCGGCAAGGCCTCACCGTCAACGGTCAGCACCAGCAAGCGCTGCGGCGCCGGGCTGGTGGGCAGGCGGTACAGCAGCTGCAGGCGCGCCAGATCGGTGGCAAACGGGTATTGAACGTCCATCAGGCGGCCGCCCGCACCGGCGCGGCAATCAGCGTTTGATCGCCACCACCAGCGTGTCGGGCGCAATCGACGCCCACAGCGGGCTGCTGAAGCGCGCCTCGTTCTTGACGGTGCTGTCGGCGTCGGGGCGGGCGCTGAGCATGATGCTGGAGCGGTACATCCAGGCCCCGATCGGCCGCAAGAAAACGATCTGCAGGCCGTGCCGGCCCAGCAAGGCGCGCAGCTTGGGCAGGTGCAGGTCCATCGCGCCGCAGTTGCCGCCGGTGGCCCGGTCAAGCAGGGCATACAGCGCACGCGGATTGCGGTGGCTGTTGATCAGCAGGTGGCCGCCCGGGACCAGGCGCTGGCTGATGGCGGCCAGCGCGCCGTCGCGCAACTCGTCTTGCGCATTGCCAAAAAACCGGAACGAGCTGACCAGGTCAAACTGCCCCAGGTCGGGGTTTTGTGAGGTCAGATCACCGAGAAAAAACCGGGTGTCGGGGCATTTTTTACGGGCCTCCTCGATCATCGTCGGTGAGATATCGACAGCGGTGGCGTGCCGGGCCAGCGGCGCAATCTGCTGGGTGATGCGGCCGGTGCCGCAAGCAAAATCAAGATAGCGATCCGGCCCGTTGGGGAAAAACCGCTTCACGACACCCGGCACCAGCCGCCGCTCCCAGGCCGACATATACGCATCAAATGGCGATTCGGCCAGGTTGGCGTCGTACTGGCCGCCTTTGGCAACGTGGCTGGTGCGGTAGTCGCGCTCGGCGGCGGCGGCGTTGTCGATCAAGCTCATGGGCGTCCTTGCAGGGCTGGGCCGGTGGGCGTGTGCTAACGCCGTGGCGGCAAATTGTCTCACGCCCAGCCCCGGCGCAAGCCCGGCGCGATGCCCCGGAAAATCAGTAAAATCCTTTTAATTCAAAGGGTTACAGCGGCCGGCGTGCATTCGTCGCGCGCCCCACGCGGCCGGCTCACTGCGTGACCGATTGGGCACTATGGCGCGCCAGCGCCACGGGTAGACTGCAAGCGCCGGGTCTGGCGGGGCCCATAGTGTGCGGTGGCCGCCGCTTGCCGATGGTGGCCCACCCAACGCGCCGCCCCCTATTTTTTGACCGCCGCCCCCGACCATGACAAAACCCCTTTTTTGCCTGCCAGCCCCGGCCGTCATCGCTGCCCTGCTGGCCACGGCGCCGGCCTGGGCGCAAGAGAGTGAAGGCCCGTGCGGCAATGTGTTTGTCAATGGTTTTGGCCCGCACGATTACCGGGTTGAGCAGGGCCAGCCGCGCAAGGTGGTGGAGAGCAACCACTTCACCTGGAATATCGAATCGCTGGTGCGCGGCAATACCGGCTCGCTGGGCGGCGAGATTGCCTACACGCTGCGGGCCTTTCCAAACCACCACCGGGCGCTGGTGGCGATGATGAATCTGGGCACCCGGCTGAAAACCGCCCAACCGCCCGGCGCGGGTTATTCGGTGGAGTGTTTTTTTACCCGGGCGGTGACGTTCCGGCCCGACGATGTGGTGGCACGCATGCTGTACGCCAAATTCCTGATCGGCGCCGGCCGCAAGGCCGATGCCGCCAAACAACTCGAAATTGCCGATTTCCATGCCAAGGACAACGGCTTTTCTCACTACAACCTCGGCCTGATCTACCTCGATCTTGGCCAACCGGACGAGGCGCTGTTGCAGGCCCACCGGGCGCTGGCGCTAGGCTTCACCCGGCCCGAGCTGAAAGACCGTTTGCAGCAAGCCGGCAAGTGGCAAGCGCCTGCGCCGGTGGCGGACGCGGGCGCCGCGCCGGCTGCTTCTTCGGGCGCCGCGTCGGCCGCCGCTGCGCCAGGCCCCGCTGCCCCGGCCCCCGCT
>JANMKO010000613.1:0-3392 GCA_031372085.1 Betaproteobacteria bacterium | reverse complement strand
GGCCCGGCCGCTGCCGGTGCTGGAGTTCTACGCCGAGGCCGGCGCGCCCGAAGGGGCGCTCTACCTCGACGGGGAGCTGGTCGGGCACCTGCCCGGCGTGACCCGCCTTTGATCGGCGGCGTGTGATCGGCGGCCTTTGATCGGCGGCCTGTGATCGGTTGCCTGCAATCGGCGCGCCGCCGATTGATCGCAGCACGCGATCACAGTGATCCGGTCGCCGCGCCTGCGGCCGGATGCCTTCGGGCCTGGCAGCGGCGTGCGCTCGACGGTCAAGTCGGCGCCGCCGCTGCCGATACACCGTTGACGTACCGCCGCAAGAGGTGACCCATGAGCCGGTCTGACCCCCACCCCACCCCCGCCGAGCCCGCCTTCATCACCCGCGCCCCGGCCGACGTGGCGGGCTGGGTGGCTGCGCTCGACGGCATCGACATCCCGGTGCTGGCCGCCACCGACGACGCCCTGGCCGAGTTGCGCTGCAATGAGGACGCGGTGGACGCGCACATGCTGGCCGACACGATGGTGGTCGATCCGCTGATGACGCTCAAGCTGCTGCGCCACGTGGCCGTGCTGCGGCGCGGCCGCGACCAGACCGCCACCGAGACCGCCACCGAGGCGCTGGTGATGATGGGCATCACCCCGTTCTTCCGCGATTTTGGCCCGCAGCCCACGGTGGAGCAGCGCCTGCACGGCCAGGCCGACGCGCTGGCCGGCCTGCGCCGGGTGCTGCGGCGGGCGCGCCGCGCCGCCCGGTTTGCGCTGGGTTTTGCGGTGCACCGCCATGACCACGACGCCGCGCTGCTGCACGAGGCCGCGCTGCTGCACGACTTTGCCGAGATGCTGCTGTGGGCCCAGGCGCCCGCGCTGGCGCTGGCGTTGCAGCGCCGCCAGCAGGCTGAGCCCGGCCTGCGCTCGGCCGACGCGCAACGGGCATTGCTGCACACCGAATTGGGCGACCTGCAGCAAGCGCTGATGAAAACCTGGCAGCTGCCGCCGATGCTGGTGCAGATCAGCAGCGGCCAGGCCAGCCCGCAATCCCAGGTGCGCAATGTGCAACTGGCGATCCGGCTGGCCCGGCACAGCGCCGACGGCTGGGACAACCCGGACCTGCCCGACGACGTGGACGAGATCGCCGCGCTGCTGCACCTGGCCACCCAGCCCACGCTGCACCTGCTGCACGATCTGGATCTCTGACCGGGGCGCCGGCCGCTTCGGATCGGCCAGCCCCGGCCAGCCGGCCCGCAGCAACCGGCCCGCATCAGCCGGCCAGAATCAACCGGTTCGCATCAACCGGTTCGCATCAACCAGCCCGCATCAACCGGCATCCGCCGCCGCCAGGCGCCGCAGCACCGCGTCAAACACCGCCGGCTCGTAGAGCATTTGAAGATGGGCCACGCCGGCCAGGTGGCGGTTGTCGGCGCCGGCCAGCGTGGCGGTGCTGGCCGGGAACACGACGTTGTCGGCATGGCCGTAAAAACAGGTGAAGCGGGCGCGGCGCGGCGCCGGCTCACGCGCGGCCAGCGCCGCCAGCCAGGCGCTGCCGCGCCGCATCTGGCGCGCATTGGCGGTGAGGCCGAAGCGCGCCAGCCAGGTGCCGTGGTGCGGCGCACCCACCGTCACCGCGCCGGCGATGCGGTGGTCGTTGCCCGGCGCGGTGCGCGGCCTGTCGTTCGGGCGGTCAACCCGCAGGTCGTTCGGCGCACCGCCTGGCGTTGCTTGCGGGTCGGCCGGCCCCGCCAGCCAGGCCCGCAGCGCCAGGCCGCCCATGCTGTGGCCCACCAGCAGCGGCGGCCGGCCGGTGCGTTGCGTCAAATCCAGCACCGCCGCGTCGATGGCCGGGCCACTGGTTTCGATGCGGCCAAACACCGGCTCCAGCGTGATGGCGCGGCACGGCACACCCAGCGCGCGCAGGCGCCGCAGCCAAGGCGACCAGATACCGCGGTTGCAAAAATAGCCGTGCAACAGCAGCACGCCGGTGCGGCCGGGCCGCCCGGCGCCGCCCGGCGCGGGCCCGGCCGCATCGGGCACCTGGCCGGCGGCAAAGGGCTGGCGCCAGCCAAACACCTGCCAAACCACCACCACCTCGCGCCACCAGGCGCGCAGCAGGTGGGCCGCGCTGGCACGCGGCACCCGGCGGTCGCGGCCCAGTGCGGCCAGCAGGGCAAACTCCAGCGCCAGCACCGGCGCCTGCGGCGCCAGCGCCAGTGCCAGCCCGGCCAGCCGCCAGCCCAGCGCCATGCCCTGCTGGCCAGTCCACAGCCACCAGGCCAGCGCCGCCAGCAGCGCCGCCCCCACCATCCCGCGTTGCAACCATGCCAGCATGGCCGCAGTCTCGCACTGCAGCCGGCCCCGCCGCTGGCGGGCGTGGCAGGGCGGGCACGGCAACGGGCGCGGTAACCTGCGGCCATGAGTTCTGCGCTGGCCGACCGCATCCGCGAGCACCTGCACCAGGTGGCACTGCTGCGCGCCGCCCGGCAGGCCGACAGCGCGCTGGCCCAGCGGGTGCATGCGCTCAAAACCTACCAGGCGCGGCGCTTCGAGGCCACCTATGCCGACCTGCTGGCCCAGCCGCGCTACCGGGCGGCCACCCGGTTTTTTCTCGACGAGCTGTACGGCCCGCAAGAATTTGCCCAGCGCGACGCGCAATTTGGCCGGGTGGTGCCGGCGCTGGTGCGGCTGTTTCCGCACGAGGTGGTGGCTACGGTGGAGCAGCTGGGCCAGTTGCATGCGCTGTCTGAATCGCTGGACGACGCCACCGCCCGCCATCTGGCAGAGCCTGCTGTCACTGCTGTCACTGCTGGGCCTGCTGGGCCTGCTGGGCCACCGTGGCCTCCGGGGCCACCGGGGCCACAGGAGCCACCGGGATTGCTGGCGCTGCGGCCCGATGCGGCCGGCTATGTGCACGCCTGGCAGGCCACCGGCCGGGCGGCCGAGCGCGAGCAGCAGATCGCGCTGACCCTGGCCATCGGCCAGTCGCTCGACCGGCTGACGCGCAGCCGCCTGATGCGCAGCAGCCTGCGCCTGATGCGCGGGCCGGCCCAGGCCGCCGGGCTGGGCGATTTGCAGCGCTTTCTGGAGGCTGGTTTTGAGGCTTTTGGCGCGATGAAGGGCGCCCAGGCGTTTCTCGGCTGGATCGGCGAGCGCGAGCGCGCGCTGGCGGCTGCGCTGTTTGCGCCCGGGGCGGTGGTGGCCGTGCTGCCGCGGCCCGGCGCGGGGCCGCTGGACCGGCTGCCCGATTGATTGGTTGACCGATTGACCGGCTGACCGATTGATCGGTTGACCGGTTGACCGGTTGACCGGTTGACCGGTTGACCGGTTGACCGATTGACCGATTGACGGGTTGACGGGTTGACGGGTTGACGGGTTGACCGGCGGCTTGCCCGCCCTGTTCGAGG
>JANMKO010000610.1:0-8081 GCA_031372085.1 Betaproteobacteria bacterium | reverse complement strand
CAGGCGCTGGCGGCACTGGGGCGGCCAGCCGACGCGCTGCACCACACCGCCCGCGCGCTGGCGTTGCGCACCACCCAAGGCCATGCCAGCGGCGTGCGTGAATGCCTGGCCCTGATGGCGGGCCAGCACCTGGCCGCAGGTGACCGGCAGCAGGCCCTGCGCACCGCCGACCAGGCCCTGGCCCATGACGGCGGCGTGCCCCACAACCAAACCGAGACCGAGCGGCCCAGCCTGCTGCGCCTGCAGCAGGTGCTGGCGGCGCTGCACGACCCCCGCGCCGCCGCGCTGCTGGCCCAAGACCATCGCAAAGAGTTGCGGCGCTCCTGAGCAGACCGCAAGTTGCCGATCCGATTGAGCAAAAGGCAAGACCTGACCCCAATCTCCCTGCTCTGGGGCGCCATCGTGGTGGCGGCGCTCACCGGCGCGGTGGCCTATGCTTTGCTTGTGCTGCTGGCGCGACGGCTGGCGTTTGGGCATCCGTCGGTTCGGTCAAGGTGACAGGCAGGCGTTTTTGACGGTGATTTTTTTGACAAACCAACACAGGAGTGAGCAATGACCGGTTTCACGATCAAGACAGCGGCGCTGGCCGCAATGCTGGCGCTGGCGGGCATCTCTGCCCAGGCCGCCGACAAAGTGGTGGTGCAGATGAAGTGGGTGCCGCAAGCCCAGTTTGCCGGCTATTACGTGGCCGCCGCCAAGGGCTATTACACGGCCGAGGGTCTGGACGTGACCATCAAACCCGGTGGCCCGGATGTGAGCCCCGTGCAGGTGCTGGCCGGCAACCAGGCTGACGCCATCGTCAACTGGATGCCCGATGCGCTGGCCGCGCGCGAGGCGGGTGTGCCGCTGGTCAATATCGCGCAAATATTTGACAAATCGGGTTTGATGCTGACCTGCAAAAAATCCAGCGGTGTGGCTACGCCCAAAGATTTCAAGGGCAAAACCCTGGGCGTGTGGTTTGGTGGCAATGAATACCCGTTCTTGAACTGGATGGCCAAACTGGGTTTGAAGCCCGACACCGATGTCAAGGTGCTGAAGCAGGGCTTCAATGTTGATCCGCTGCTGCAAAACCAGGCTGCTTGCATCTCGACGATGATTTACAACGAGTATTGGCAGGTGGTGGACGCGGGCGTCAAACCGGCCGATCTGGTGACCTTCTTTTATGAGAAAGAAGGCGTGGCCTCACTCGAGGATGGTTTGTATGTACTGGAGGGCAAACTCAAAGACCCGGCCTTCACTGCCAAGATGGCCAAGTTTTTGAAAGCCACCTTCAAAGGTTGGAACGACGCCGTCAAAAACCCCGAAGAAGCCGCCAAGATCGTCGTCGCGGCTGATCCGTCGGGCAGCGCCACGCTGGCGGTGCAAAAGCGCCAGATGGAAAACGTCGCCACCTTGATCAGCCATGCCGGCACCAAGAAAATGGGCTACCTTGAGCCGGCCGCGTATGAGCGCACCGTCAAAGTGCTGCTGGCGGCTGGCAGCTCACCGGTGATCAAGAAAGACCCGGGCAAGGCCGCCTACACCCACGCGGTGTTTGACGCGGCCAGCAAGTGATGGGTGATGGTGACCCGGCCGGCCGATGAAGCCTGCAATGGCCTGATCCGCCAGGGCGCCATTCGCCAGACCAATGAAGCGCTGATCCTGGCGGCGCGGCGGTGGTGGGCAAGCTGATGCCCGGTGAGTTGCGCGACACGGTGCACCGCAAAGCGGCGGTGATCGACGGCTGGATTGCCGCCGGCCGCTTGGCGCCGGTCGATTCGACCCACCTTTTTTCCACGATCTGGGCCACTACCCAAACCTACGCTGATTTTTGAGGTGCAGGTGCGGGCCGTGCTGGGCCGGGACGAACTTGGCCCGGCCGACCACCAGCGTGCCACCGAGCATGTGGTGGCGCTGCTGTTGCGGGGGTGTGGGTTGGAGTAACCCGACCCGGCAGGCCCGGCTACGGCAAAAAATCAGCCAGCCGCTGGCCGCAGCGCAGGCCATCCACCTGCAGAAAATGCGCGTCGCGGGTCAGCAGCGCGGCGCCGTGCTCCAGTGCGCTGGCGGCGATCCACAAATCGTTGCTGGGGATGGGTTGGCCTTTGCGCCGCAAGCCGGCGTAAACCAGGGCGTAGTGGTCGGCGGTCAGGGCGGTGACGGGCAGCACCTCCACCCGGGCCGAATCAAGAAATTGCGCCAACCCGGCCCGGTTCTGCGGCTCTCGGGTGCCGGCGGCAAAGCCGGCCAACAACTCACCCAGCACGGTACTGCTCAAGTACAGCTTGTCGGCATGGGCCATCACGTCCACCACGTCGGCGGTGCCCAGCATGAACGCGCTATAGGCGTTGGTGTCGATCAGCACCGGGCGCATGGCTTACTTCCAGAGCGCGCCGTCAATCTCGGCAAACGGGGCGCTGGCACGCTCAAACTCTGCGCCATCTGCCGCGCTCCAACTGCCGGCCAGCGCATCCAGATCGTCATGCCGCGCCAGCGCCGGCCTGGCGCGCTTCAAGCCCAGGCCCTGCTCGATCAGGCGCAACACCAAGGTGTTGACGCTGGCGTCTTCGCGGGCGGCGCGGGATTTCAGTTCAGTGAACGCGCGGGCATCGAGGCCCCGGATGCTGAGGTTGGTCATGCTGGCACCTTTGATGGCAGATTGAATGTATTGAATGCTATCAAACCCAGGTGCTGCTGGCTCGATGACTCGTCGGTCACTGACGTGACGCCCGGCTGCCGGCAGGCGGGCCTATCCTGCGCCTTGTCATTCTTTGACGAAAGCAACCATGACCTACACGACTCTCGGCTGGCAGATCGACGACCGCGTCTTGACGCTCACCCTCAACCGCCCGGCCCAGCTCAATGCCTTCACCGTGACGATGGCCGATGAGCTGATCGACGCCTACCAGCGCGCCAGTGACGACGATGCTGTGGGCGCGGTGGTGGTCACCGGCGCCGGCAGGGCGTTTTGTGCCGGCATGGATTTGTCGGCTGACGGCAACGTATTTGGCCTGGACGAAACCCTGTCGCCCAGCCTGGCCGAGCTGGATGCCGGCTGGGACGACCCGGCCATCGTGCAGGGCGTGCGCGACACCGGCGGGCGCGTGTCGCTGGCGGTGTTTGATTGCAAAAAACCGGTGATCGGCGCGATCAACGGTGCGGCAGTGGGCATCGGTGCCACGATGACCTTGCCGATGGACGTGCGCCTGGCCAGCGACAAAGCCCGCATCGGCTTTGTCTTTGGCCGCATCGGCATCGTGCCCGAGGCCTGCTCTACCTGGTTTTTGCCGCGCATCGTCGGCCCGCAGCAGGCGTTTGACTGGGTTTATTCGGGCGACATCCTGACAGCCGAAGAAGCGCTGGCCGGCCGGTTGGTCAAGGCGGTGGTGCCGGCCGATCAACTGCTGGCCCAGGCGCACCAACTGGCCCACCGCTACATCGACCAGCGCAGCGCCGTGTCGATCACGCTGATGCGCCAGATGCTGCTGCGCAACCCGGCGCTGCCGCACCCGCGTGATGCGCATGCGGTGGAATCGCTGGCGATGCTGCACACCAGCCAGCGCGACGGCAAAGAGGGCGTGGCATCGTTCAACCAAAAACGCAGCCCGGCCTACACCGGCCGGGCGTCGGACGGGCTGCCGGCTTTTTATCCGTGGTGGTGAGTTTTTGGCCGTCGCGCATCGCGCAGTGAACATGGCACATCGGGGAGACATCAATGGACAAAATGGAAAACAAAGTCTGTGTGGTCACCGGCTCGTCGTCGGGCATTGGCGCGGCCACCGCCCGGCTGTTTGCCCAGCGCGGCTGGCATGTGGTGGTCAACTACTCACGCGATCCGGCACCGGCTGAAGCGGTGGCGGCGGACTGCCGGGCGCTGGGCAATGCGCATGGCCAAAACCCGGGCACCGAGGTGCTGGTGGTGCAAGCCAACGTGGCCGACGATGCCGATTGCCGCCGCCTGGCCGCCGCTGTGCAAGCCCGCTGGGGCCGCTGCGATGCGCTGGTGAACAACGCCGGCACCACCAAGTTTGTTGGCCTGGCCAACCTGGACGGGCTGGACGCCGAAGACTTTCAGCGCATTTACGCGGTCAATGTGATCGGCGCATTCCAGATGATCCGGGCACTCACGCCGCTGCTCAGGCTGCATCCGCCCGGCGCGGTGGTCAATATGTCGTCGATTGCGTCACTCACCGGCCTGGGCTCGTCGGTGGCGTATGCCGCGTCCAAAGGCGCACTCAATGCGATGACGATGGCGTTGGCCCGGGCGCTGGGCCCGGCGATCCGGCTCAACGCCATCGCGCCCGGGCTGGTGGAGACACCGTGGCTGCAAAACGGCATGGGCGCTGAGCGCTACGCCGCCAGCGTGGCCGGCTACAAAGCCCGCGCCGCGCTGGCCGACATCATCCAGCCCGAGGACGTGGCCCGCGCCGCCTGGTATCTGGCGGTAGACGCCACCAAAACCACGGGTGAGGTGTTGTCGGTGGACGCGGGGGCCAAGCTGATTCCGATGTAGCGGGGTCAGGCGGCGGCCGGCGCGCCGGCATGCCCGCCATAACCGGCACAACCGGCACAACCGGCCAGACCAGCCGCTTAGGGACGTTTCTCACCAGCGCTTGCGGTTTGACGCTTGCGGTTTGACCATCGATTGCAGCGCCCTTGGCCCATGCTGCCGATCCGCGCGGCGGCCAGCACCAGCCGGCCCCGGCGCCGCTCATCGGCGCACAGCCGGACGGTGCCGCCTGGCCCAACCCATGGACGATGTGGCCCAGCCTCACAAACAAGCGCGCTTCAAACACCCCGATGGCGGCTGGCTGCTGGGAGTAGGGCTCAACCAGGCGCTAGAAGGCGGCCAACACATCAGGCGTCAACTGGGTCAGGGTCGTGTTGCCAATGGCGCCCAACACCGTCGGAGAATTTGACACCGCTGTCGGCAGGCCGGTTGGCGGGCGCACGCAAACCCATGATTTGTCTACAAGTTAACGTTTTTAATCGGCTGGGCATGGCTTGTGCGTGGTGCTTCGGGGGCCGCGCAAGCGGGCTCTAAATCCCGCCACTTCACACCCGGAGACATTGACATGAAACTATCAAAATTCGGCGCCGCGCTGGCGCTGGCGGTTGGTTTTTGCGCGCAAGCGGGTGCAGCCGCATTGATCTTTGACGACAGCAATCCCAACAGCACGATCACGCTGTCCGCCAATGATTTTGAAGGCGGCCTGACGGTCAATGGCAGCTTGTTCCAAACCGGGCTGAACAACGTCGCCAGCGGGGTATTTTCAGAGGCGGCGCCGCTGACATTTTTTGGCCAGTGGATCGATCTGGGCCAATCGGGGTCTGGCTCCCGCACGATCTACCTGGTCGAGGCAAGCCACCCGAACGAGATCAGCGACATCTTCCAGTACAGCTGGTCCACCGATGGGGCTATCGGCACCATCCAGGGCAGCTTTCAATCCGATTTCAACAACAACCTCGGTACGCTGCCGGGTGGTGTGAACCTCAACGATGTATTCGTTGAAAACGGCCAGCCGGTGCTGTTCACGTTGCCTTTCTTGGGCGGTGCGCTGATCTCGGCTGTCGACGTGCCCGAGCCCGCCAGCCTGGCGCTGGTCGGTCTGGCACTGGCCGGGCTGGCGGGCAGCCGGCGCAGAACAGCCTGAGCCTGGCCGCCTTCGTCAAAAACCCCGCTTCGGCGGGGTTTTGCATTGGCGGCGGCTGGCAGCCGACTCAACCCACCACGCCCGCCCGCGCCAGCATGGCATGCAGCAGCACATTGCAGCCGGCGCTGATGTGCTCGGGCGTGGCGCTTTCAATCTCGTTGTGGCTGATGCCGTCTTTGCAGGGGATGAAGATCATGCCGGCCGGGGCCAGCCGGGCCATGTAGACGGCGTCGTGGCCGGCGCCTGAGACAACAGGCATATGGCTGTAGCCCAGCGCGGCAGCGGCCCGGGCCACCGCCTGCACGCAGTCGGCATGGAAGGGCTGGGCGGTGTAGGCCGATACGGGGGTGATCTCTATCGGCAGACCCGATTCGGCGCTGAGCCGTGCGGCCACCGCCCGGATGTCGGCGTCCATCAACTCGCACAGCGCGTCGCTGGCGTTGCGCAAATCGATGCTGAACTTCACCCGTCCCGGGATCACGTTGCGGCTGTTTGGATGCACGTTGACCATGCCCACCGTGCCCCGGCCATGTGGCGGATGGCGGTGGGCGCAGGCCACCACCTCTTGCATCAGCGCGGCGGCCACTTGCAGTGCATCTTTGCGCAGCGCCATTGGCGTGGGGCCGGCATGCGCCTCCATGCCGGTGACCACACAGTCATACCAGCGGATGCCCAGCACGCCGGTGACCACGCCGATGGTGATGTCGTGGTCTTCAAGCACCGGGCCTTGCTCGATATGGGTCTCGAAGTAGCAGCCGATGGGGTGGTCACCCGGTTCTTGCTCGCCGATGTAGCCGATGCGGGCCAGCTCGCCTTGCACGGTTTTGCCGTCGGCATCGGTGGCGGCGTAGGCATGGTCCAACGTGAAAGCCTTGGCAAACACGCCCGAGCCCATCATCACCGGCACAAAGCGTGAGCCTTCTTCATTTGTCCACCAGGCCACCTCGATGGGGGCCTCGGTGGTGATGCCGGCGTCATTGAGGGTGCGCACCACCTCGATGCCGGCTAGCACGCCGTAATTGCCGTCAAATTTGCCGCCGGTGGGCTGGGTGTCGATGTGGCTGCCGGTGACAACCGGGGGCAGGGCATTGTTGCGGCCCGGCCGGCGCATGAAGCCGTTGCCGATCTTGTCGATGGTGACTGTCAAACCGGCCTCGGTGGCCCAGCGCGACACCAGATCGCGGCCCTGTTTGTCGAGGTCGGTGAGGGTGAGCCGGCAGACGCCGCCTTTGGGCGTGGCGCCAATCCGCGCCAGCGCCATCAATGAATCCCACAAGCGTGGGCCATTGATGCGCAGGGCTGGCAGTGTGTCGGGCAGGGCGGGGAGTTTCATGTCCATGGTCGGCTCCTGGAGGTCAAACAACGGCGCGGGGTTCAACGCGCCACGGCCATCGGCGCTTCGAGCGCCGCCTTGCGCGCCAGTGCATCAAACTGCGGGCCAAACGGCGGGCGTTTGATGTATTTGCCGGCACCGCGCTCGGCCCGCAAGTCACCCTGCACATACACCAGCTTGCCGCCGGCCACGGTGTGCGATGGCTGCCCGGTGACGGTGCGGCCCTCGAAGATATTGAAGTCACCGAGTGAGTGTTGAGTTTTGACCGACAGGGTTTTGCTGGCCGCCGGGTCCCACAGCACCAGGTCGGCATCGGCGCCTGCCACGATGCAGCCTTTGCGCGGGTAGATATTGAACAGCTTGGCGGCATTGGCAGAGGTGACGGCGACAAACTCACTCGGCGTCAGCCGGCCGCCGTTCACGCCCTCATGCCACAGCACGGCCAGCCGCTCTTCTACCCCGCCGCAGCCGTTGGGGATTTTGCTGAAATCATCGCGCCCGGCGGCTTTTTGCTCGGCGCAAAAAGTGCAGTGGTCGGTGGCGGTGGTTTGCAGATTGCCGGCTTGCAAGCCACGCCACAACATCTGCGAGTGGCCTTTGGGCCGGAACGGCGGGCTCATCACATGGCCGGCGGCATAGGCAAAGTCGGCGGAGCGGTAGACGCTGTCGTCCAGCGTCAAGTGGCCGGCCAGCACCTCGCCGTACACCCGCTGGCCCCGGGCGCGGGCCCGGGCGATGGCATCCAGGCTCTCGGCACAGCTGACATGCACCACGTAGATCGGCACGTTCAACACATCGGCGATGGCGATGGCGCGTTGGGCGGCCTCGGCCTCCACCGCAGGCGGGCGGCTCAGGGGGTGGGCCTCGGGGCCGAAGATGCCTTTGGCCTTCATCTCACCTTGCAGCAGGTAAACCAGCTCACCGTTCTCGGCATGCACCGTGGGCATGGCGCCCAGCTCAAGCGACCGTTTGAAGCTGTTCACCAGGGTTTCGTCGTCGCACATGATGGCGTTTTTGTAGGCCATGAAGTGCTTGAAGCTGTTCACGCCTTCTTCTTGCACCAGCAAGCCCATGTCGCGGTGCACGCTGTCGCTCCACCAGGTCACCGCCACATG
>JANMKO010000573.1:0-2208 GCA_031372085.1 Betaproteobacteria bacterium | reverse complement strand
ATACATGTACGGCGACGGGTTGAGTGATCGCAGCGCCCGGTACAGGCTGAGCGGGCTCTCGGTGTAGCGCTTCTTGAGGCGCTGGCCAATCTGCACCTGCATCATGTCGCCGGCCGCGATGTAGTCTTTGCTTTTGTGCACCGCCGCCAGGTAGGCGTCTTTGCCAAACTCACGCTCCACCGCATACGACGGGCCGCGTTTGACGGGCGGCGCGGTGACCGAGTAGCGCAGCTTGTCGCCCAGCTCGGCCAGCCGGCGCTTGGCCTTGAAATACGCCTCGGGCAGGGCCGGGTTGGCGTAGACGATCAAATACAGCCGGCCTGAGAGGTTGTCGATCACCGCCAGCTCTTCGGTTTGCAGCAGCAGGATGTCGGGCGTGTCCAGCCCGCCGGGCTTGGGCGCCTGGGCCAGCTTGGGCTCCATGAAGCGCACCGCGTCATAGCCAAAATAGCCGGCCAGCCCGCCACAAAACCGCGGCAGACCCGGGCGCAGCGCCACCTTGAAGCGCTTTTGGTAAGCCTCGATGAAATCCAGCGGGTTGCCGTCATGGCGCTCTACCACCACGCCGTCGGTGACGATCTCGGTCAGCGCACCGGCGGCGCTGCCGGTGGCGCGCAACCAGGTGTGCGCCGGCAGGCCGATGAACGAGTAGCGGCCAAAGCGCTCACCGCCCACCACCGACTCCAGCAAAAAACTGTGCGGGGCGCCGCCGGCCAGCTTCAGGTACAGCGACAGCGGGGTTTCGAGATCGGCAAACGCCTCGCTGAGCAGCGGGATGCGGTTGAAGCCCTGGGCGGCCAGGCTTTTGAATTCAAGTTCGGTGATCACGGGTGGCAACTCCTGGGGGCTGCTTGGCGCCGGCAACATCCGTGCGGCGTTGGCAAACGGTGCGGGGGGGGGCAACGGCGCAGTGGCGGCGTTGATGCGCTGCGCGCGCTGGGCGGCCGGTAGGCTGCCGGCGGCAAATCAGCGCCGTGCGGGCCAGCGTCGCCAGGGCCAGGCCGCCCGGTCGATCAACCTGGCGGTGGGCGGACGGGGGGCGGCGCGCAGGGGGCACATCGCTGGCAGTCTAGCAGCGCAAAACGCGCATACTCCGGGCCCACGGCAAGGCGGTGCCGGCCTGATCGGCGCTGTTCACGCTGGGCGTGCGGGCAGCTTGCCGGCCCCCGCCGCGATGGCCGCGATGGACGTGATGGACGTGATGGCCGCAAACGCCGCAAACGCCGCAATCCCCGCAACCGCCCCGGCGCCACCTTGCGCCCCACAGGAGATTTTTGCCATGCCCACCCTGCTGCCCCGAGCCGCCGCGCTGATGCTGGCCGTGTTGATGCCGCTGCTTGCCGGCGCGCAAGCGGTGGACCTGGCCGGCGTCAAGTTTGAGCCGCAAATCATGCTGGGCGGCCAGGCGCTGCAACTCAATGGCGCGGGCATCCGCTACAAGGCCATCTTCAAGGTCTATGCCGCCGGGCTGTACCTGGCCAGCAAGGCCAGCACGACCGACGCGGTGCTGGCGGCACCCGGCGCCAAGCGCATCCACGTCGTGCTGCTGCGCACGATTGACGCCAATGAGTTTGGCAAAATCCTGTCAGCCGGCATCCAGAACAACGCCACGCGGGAGGAGTTCATCGCCGCGCTGCCCGGCATCCAGCGCATGGGTGAGGCGTCGTCCCAGTACAAACAGCTGGTGGCCGGCGACACGCTCACCGTCGAGTGGCTGCCCGGCACCGGCACCACGCTGTACGTCAAGGGCAAACCCGAGGTCGGGCCGTACAAGGAGCCGGCGTTTTTCAACGCGATGGCCAAGATCTGGCTCGGCAAATCACCCGCCGACCACCTGTTGAAAGAGGCCCTGCTGGGCCAGGCGCCCCGGCGCCAGGAAAATTGACCGGCACCGGCCTGGCGCGTCGGCGCGCCGCCTCACCCACCACGCCGCTGCCACGCCGCTGCCACACACCCGCCACGCCCCGGCAACGCCCGGCAACGCCCCATCACCCCCCCCCCGCTGCGCAAAGGTGCCGCATGCTGCCGTCTGACCTGACTGACCTGACTGACCTGGACGCCCACGCTTTGTCGCAAGCCGTGCACGCCCGCCGCGTCTCGTGCCGTGAGGTGATGCAGGCCTACCTGGCACGCATCCACCGGCTCAACCCGCTGCTCAACGCCATCGTCAACCTGGCGCCCGATGACGCCCTGCTGGCCCAGTCGGAT
>JANMKO010000565.1:0-1884 GCA_031372085.1 Betaproteobacteria bacterium | reverse complement strand
GCTGACGCACGGCGCGGTGATCGACCAGTATGTGTCCTGCATCATCGAGGGCGAGATGGCCGAGTCCGACACCGTGCTGCATGCAATGCCGCTGTACCACTGCGCCCAGCTCGATGTGTTTCTCGGCCCCAGCGTCTACCTGGGCAGCACCAGCATCATCACCGCCAAGCCTACCGCCGAGAACCTGCTGCCGCTGATCGCCAAACACCGCATCAGCCAGTTCTTCTTGCCGCCCACGGTGTGGATAGCACTGCTGCGTTCACCGCTGTTCAATGCGCATGACCTGTCCAGCCTGCGCAAGGGTTACTACGGCGCATCGATCATGCCGGTGGCGGTGATGCAAGAGCTGGTGGCCCGCCTGCCGCAGATGCGGCTGTGGAACTTTTACGGCCAGACCGAGATTGCGCCGCTGGCCACCGTGCTCAAGCCCGAAGACCAGTTGCGCAAGCCGGGCTCGGCCGGACGGCCGGTGATCAATGTCGAGACGCGGGTCGTCGACGAGCGGATGCATGACGTGGCGCCCGGCGAGGTGGGCGAGATCGTGCACCGCTCACCGCAGCTGCTGCTGGGCTACTTTCATGACAACGAGCGCTCTGCGGCGGCGTTTGAGGGCGGCTGGTTCCACTCGGGTGACCTGGCGGTGATCGACGACGAGGGCTACATCACCGTGGTGGACCGCAAGAAAGACATGATCAAGACCGGCGGTGAAAACGTCGCCAGCCGCGAGGTCGAAGAAGCGCTGTACCGGCTGGCCGGTGTCAGCGAGGTGGCGGTGATCGGCCTGCCGCATGCGCGCTGGATCGAGGCGGTGACGGCGGTGGTGGTTCAGAAACCCGGTGCCGCGCTGGACGAAGCCCAGGTGATCGCCCACTGCGCGGCGCAGTTGGCGCACTTCAAGACCCCCACGGCGGTGGTTTTTGTCGATGCCCTGCCCAAGAACCCGAGCGGCAAGCTGCTCAAGCGGGAGCTGCGGCAACGCTGGCAGGCGCATTTCGACGGCCGCTGAGCGGCGCCGCAGCGGGCCGGCCGGTTGGCTGACCGGCCGATTGGCTGAACGGCTGAACGGCTGAACGGCTGAACGGCTGAACGGCTGATCGGCCGCCACCGGCCTGGCCCGCCGTCAGTGGGTGACCATCACCCAGCCAGTGCTCCAGTCGTTCTGGTTCAGGGTGACAGCCACACCATTGCCCGCCACGCAGTTGCCGATGTGCCAACTGCCGGCGCCGGGCACATAGCTGCTCACTGGCGAGAACATCGTGCGCACATTGGCCTGCAGGTTGACGATCTTGTACGACGTCAGGATGCTGATCGGGTTGGCGGCGGGTGTGGCCGACGGCCGCACGCACATGTCCAGCCGCAGCAAGGCGCTGGCCGACGCGCCAATCGAGAAGGCGCCGCTGGCGGTAACGCGCTGGCCGGCGGTGGTGACGATGGTGGTCAACGGGCCGACAAACACGAAGGCGTTGGCCAACACCGCCACCGATGGCGCCACCGCGCCCTGGAAATAGCTGACACCCAGCACGCCGCCGGGCCCCTGAACACCTGGCACGCCTTGCACGCCCTGCGGCCCTTGCGGGCCGACCGGCCCCACCGGGCCGACCGGCCCCACCGGGCCGGGCACGCCGGACAAACCGTTCGTGCCGTTCGTGCCGTTCGCACCCGGCACGCCCTGCGGCCCGGCTGGCCCCTGGTCGGCCAGCGTCAGGTCGAGGCGCGCCACGTGGCCGGTGGCGGTGTTCTCCTTGCTGTCGAAAAAAACCACCGTGCCGGGGGCGGCCAGCGCTGGCGCCAGCGCCCAGCCATTGTTGGTGGCGGGGTTGGTGATCCAGGATTTCACCTGTGCCGTCACGTCCACCGCCAGGTACTGGCCCGCCGCCGGCACCG
>JANMKO010000557.1:0-1755 GCA_031372085.1 Betaproteobacteria bacterium | reverse complement strand
CGGGGCTCAGCCCGTGGCGCCTGGGCGGGCTGCTGGCCGGGCTGGCGCTGCTGCTGCTGGCCGCCGGGCTGGCCGCAGGCAGTGAGGGCTTCAGCCTGGCCTGGGGTGATGAGGCCGGGCTGATCCGCGCCATCCGTGCGCCGCGCACGCTGGGCGCGCTGGCGGCGGGCGCCTTGCTGGGGCTGGCCGGCGCGCTGGCCCAGGGCCTGTTTCGCAACCCGCTGGCCGATCCGTATTTGCTGGGCGCGGCGGCCGGCGCCAGCCTGGGCGTGGTGGCGGTGCTGGCCATCGGCGGCCTGGCCGGCAGCGCCATCGGCCTGGCCACCGCCGGCTGGCTGCTGCGGCTGGGCCTGGTGGGCGCGGCCTTTGCCGGCGCGCTGGCCGGCGTGGGCCTGACCTTGCTGCTGGCCGGCGGCGCGGCAAGGCCGATCAAACTGCTGCTGTGCGGCGTGGTGGTGGGCGTGCTGCTGGGCGCGGTGTCTGATCTGCTGAGGCTCGTCTCACCCGAGGCGCTGCGCGGCAAGCAGGTGTTCTTGCTGGGCACGACCGGGTTTTTGGGCTGGCACAGCGTGGCCTTGCTGGCCGGCACGCTGGCGCTGCTGCTGCCGCTGGCGCTGCGTTTTGCCCGCGTGCTGGACGCCCTGGTGCTGGGCGACGCCAGCGCCGCCAGCCTGGGCCTGGCCCTGCCAGCGGTGCGCCTGCTGCTGGTGCTGCTGATGGCGCTGGCCACCGGCAGCGCGGTGTCGCAAGCCGGGCTGGTGGCGTTTGTCGGGCTGGTGGCACCGCACCTGGTGCGGCGCTGGGTGGTCGTCACCCACGGCCCGCTGCTGGCCTTGTCGGCAGCGGCGGGCGGGGTGCTGCTGCTGGCCGCCGATGTGGCGGCGCGCAGCGTGATCGCACCGCAAGAGCTGCCGGTGGGTGTGCTAACGGCGCTGCTGGGCGGGCTGTATCTGCTGGTGTTGCTGCGCCGGCAAGGGGCGGCGCCGTGACGCACCCGCCGGGCCCGGGTTTGGGGCCACCGCTGGTCCACGGCCTGGCAGCGCAGCCGGGCGGCGCGGGCCGGCCCGGCAGCCCGGCGTTGCAAGCCACCGGCCTGCTGCTGCACCTGGGCGGCCGGCCGGTGGTGGACCGGGTGACCCTGGCCCTGGCCGCCGGCCAGTGGGCGGCACTGGTGGGCCCCAACGGCGCTGGCAAAAGCAGCCTGCTGGCGCTGCTGGCGGGCCTGCGGCCAGCCGACGCCGGCACGGTGCACCTGGCGGGCCGGCCGCTGCAAGACTGGACGGCGCGGCAGCGCGCCCAGCGCCTGGCCTGGCTGTCGCAGCAGGGTGAGGCCGAGGGCGAGATCGCCGTGGCCGATGTGGTGCGGCTGGGCCGGCTGCCGCACCAGGGCCTGTTTGGCGCGCCCACCGCCGCCGATGAGGCCGCCGTGCAGGCGGCGATGGCCGAGACCGAATGCGCCGCCTTTGCCGGCCGGCGGCTGAGCGCGCTGTCGGGCGGTGAGCGCCAGCGCGTGCTGCTGGCCCGGGCGCTGGCGGTGGGCGCGCCGGTGCTGCTGCTCGACGAGCCCACCACCCACCTGGATGCACCGCACCAGCGCGCCCTGGTGCGCAGCCTGGCGGCGCGGGCCCGGGCCGGCGCGGCGGTGGCGGCGGTGCTGCACGACTTGAACCTGGCGCTGATGGCCGACCGCCTGCTGGTGATGGCGCACGGCCGGCTGGTGGCCGACGGCGCGCCGGCCGACGCGGCGGTGCGGCG
>JANMKO010000553.1:0-2655 GCA_031372085.1 Betaproteobacteria bacterium | reverse complement strand
AGCGCAAAGTCAGCGTCGCGCATGGCCGTGTGCGCCAGCAGTGCCCGGATGCGCGGCAGGATGTGCTCGGGCTGCTTTTCACGCTGCGGGTCGGCGTCCCAGCCCAGCTGAAAATCGATGCGCCACAGGTTGTCGGGTTGCTTGTGCAGCAGCACGCTCTGGCCGGGGTGAAACGGCGGGTCGAACCAGAACCAGCGCTCGGCCGGAAAGTCGACTGCCATCTTCACATCGGCAATCAAGAAACGGTCGCGGAAGACGCGGCCCTGGCTTTCTTGCCCCAGCAACCGGCGCAGCGTGGAGCGTGCGCCGTCGCAGGCGGCCACGTACTGCGCGGCGATCTGGTAGCGGCCGTCGGGCGTTTGCACCGTCAGCAGCGCCTGCCCGGCCTGCGGGTCGATACCGACCACAGCATGCTGCCGGCGCAGGTCGATCAGCGGCAGTTGCGCGCAGCGCCGGGCCAGATCGGCCTCGACGTGGTATTGCTGAAGGTTGATGAAGGCCGGCCGCTGGTGGCCGGTCTCGGGCAGCAGATCAAACTGGTAGAGCGGCTGATCGCGCAAGAAGACTTTGCCCACCTGCCACGACACGCCTTTTTGCACCATCGCGTCGCCGCAACCCAAGCGGTCAAAAATCTCCAGCGTGCGCTTGGCAAAGCAGATGGCGCGTGATCCGGTGGCCGGGCGGTGGCTGCCGTCCAGCAGCACCACCGGCACGCCGTGCTGGGCCAGGTCAATGGCCAATGCCAGGCCCACCGGGCCGGCACCCACCACCACCACGGGGTGGCGGGCGGGCGTGGCGGCGTCCTGGTCGGGGCTGCGGCGGCAGCCCGGCACCGGCGGCTGGCCGGGCGCCGGGGCGGGGGCCGGCGGGCCGGTGGGAGGGAGGGGTTTTGGCATTGTCAAACTGATTTGATGGTAGCGAACTTTCTGCCCGGCCCGTCGGTGCCCGTGCCCGTGCCAGTGCCCGTGCCTGCCCGTGCCAGTGCGTGTGCCGGTGCCCGTGCGGGTGCCGGTGCCGGTGCCGGTGCACAGACGCCTGCGCCAAGCGCCAGAAAAGCACGGCCGCGCACGGCCCAGGCCGCAGCGGCCAGAATCCGGCACCCGGCGGCCGTGCCACCACGCGGCCACGCCGTTCTTTGCGCCACCACCCACCCTCCTGGACACCCGATGACCGTCAAACCCGAATCGCTGGGCATGTGCTCGCAGCGCCTGGCCCGTGTGGACCGTTTTCTGCAAGAGAAGTACATCACCCCCGGGCGCCTGCCCTGCGCCCAGTTGCTGGTGATGCGCGACGGCCAATTGGTGCACCAGTCGGTGCTGGGCCATGCCACGCTGGCCACCGGCGCCGCGTTGGCTGAGGACAGCATCGTGCGCATCTACTCGATGAGCAAGCCGATCACCAGCGTGGCCTTCATGATGCTGGTCGAAGACGGCCTGGTGGCGCTGGACGACCCGGTGCACCGCTTCATCCCCGCCTGGCGCGATCTGGCGGTTTACACCGCCGGCTTGCCGGGCAGCTTTCAAACCCAGCCCGTTGCCGCGCCGATGCGCATGATCGACCTGCTGCGCCACACCGCCGGCCTGACCTACGGCTTCCAGACCCGCACCAATGTGGACGCGGCCTACCGCAAAGGCCGCATCGAGCCGTTTGAGCAGGCCGACGGGCTGGACGGCTTCATCGCCGCGCTGGGCCAGCTGCCACTGGAGTTTTCACCAGGCACCGCCTGGAATTATTCGGTGGCCACCGATGTGCTGGGCTATCTGGTGGGCCAGATTTCGGCCCTGCCGTTTGAGGATTTTTTGCAGCAGCGCATCCTGGGCCCGCTGGGCATGACCGACACCGCCTTCCACGTGCCCGACGACAAGGCGCAGCGCTTTGCCGAGTGCTACGTCAACGACGCCGACGGCCGGCTCACACCGCTGGTGGGCGGGCGCAACTTCCGCCAGCCCACCACCTGCCCGTCGGGCGGCGGCGGCCTGGTGGGCACGGCGGCCGATTACCTGCGCTTTTGTGAGGCGATGCGCTGCGGCGGCACGCTGGGCAGCGGGCCCGGGGCGGTGCGGTTGTTGGGGCCCAAAACCGTGGCGCTGATGCGCGCCAACCACCTGCCCGGCGGGCGAGACCTGGCCGACATGTCGGTCTCGCTGTTTTCTGAGGCCACTTACAGCGGCGTCGGTTTTGGCCTGGGGTTTGCGGTCACCACCGACGTGGCGCGCACGGCCATTGCCGGCTCAGCCGGTGAATACTGGTGGGGCGGCGCCGCGTCCACCGCGTTCTGGATCGATCCGGTGGAAGCCATCAGCGTCGTCTTCCTGACCCAGTTCATGCCGTCCAGCCTGTACCCGGTGCGGCGTGAGCTGCGCACGATGGTCAACGCAGCCGTGCTCGAGTCCAGGGCCTGACGAGCACTGCCAAGCCCGACCGCGCTGCAAAGCCTGACGAGCGCTGCCAAGCCTGACGGCGCTGCGCGCCGGCGCGTCACTCAAACGCCGGCTCGTCCCACCACGGAAAGAATCCGGGCATGTCGGCCGACACCGTGTTCGGGTAGACCGGCTGGCGTTTCTCCAGAAACGCACTCACCCCCTCACGCGCATCGGCCGACTGGCCACGCGCCTGGATGGCCCGGCTGTCCACCCGGTGCGCGGCCATCGGGTG
>JANMKO010000552.1:0-2134 GCA_031372085.1 Betaproteobacteria bacterium | reverse complement strand
AAGGGGTGGCCCGAACAGCTTGGTACGACAGGGGGGTTTGAGGCAACTCACCCGCGTCAAAAGCTGGGGGTGAGCGACGTTGCACAGAAGTGGTTTCGAGCCTGGGGCCGGGGGGTGGCCTTGCAACGCTCCTCGAAACAGGGCGCATTTTAAGCACAGCTTTTTAGCCTCTGCACGCGCCGGGCGTGACGGGTTGCCGGGTTTGCCCGGCCCCTTGAGACGGGGGTGTTGGCGGCGATCAAGCACGGGGGTTGGCGGGCCAACCCGACGCCCGGCGCTGGCCGCCGCTGCCCGGCGCTGCCTGGCAGCTGCCTGGCGGTACAGCAGGGCTGTGGCAGACTTTGGCGATGTTGCCGGCACCGCCTGCCCCCCATGCCACGACCACCACCACCGCCGCCCGCCTGCGCCCGCTGGCCGAGCTGGCACCGGCGCGCCTGGCCGCGCTGCGCGGCGTGCTGACCGACATCGACGACACCCTCACCTGCGACGGCGTGATCGAGCCGGCCGCACTCACCGCATTGCACCGCCTGGCGGCGGCCGGTGTGCCGGTGATCGCCGTCACCGGCCGGCCGGCGGGCTGGAGCACGCCGCTGGCCATGGCCTGGCCGGTGCGGGCCATCGTGGCCGAGAACGGCGCGGTGCTGCTGCGCTGTGCCAACGGCGTGCTGCGGCAGGATTTTGTCGACGACATGGCCACCCGCCGCGCCAACCAACAGACGCTGCAAACCTGCGCCCAAGCCGTGCTGGCGGCGGTGCCCGGCGCCCGGCTGGCCCGGGACAGCGCCGGCCGCCTGACCGACATCGCCATCGACCACAGTGAGTTCAGCCCACTGGCCCCGGCGCAGATCGCCCGGGTGGTGGCGCTGATGCAGGGCCACGGCTTGACGGCCACCGTCAGCTCGATCCACATCAACGGCTGGATCGGCGCGCACAGCAAATACACCGGTGCACGCTGGGCCGTCAGCCAGGCGCTGGGCTGGCCATTTGTGCCCGGTGATTGGCTGTATTTGGGGGACTCGACCAACGACCAGATCATGTTTGAGCACATGCCGCTGAGCGTGGGCGTGGCCAACATCGCGCGCTTTGTGCCGCAGTTGCGCTGCTTGCCCGGCTTTGTGACCGATGCCGAGCGCGGCGCCGGTTTTGCCGAGCTGGCCGCCGCACTGCTGGCCGCGCGCGGCCCGGCATGACGGGCGTGGCCGGTAGGGCCCCGCAAGCCAGCCGACGCGATGTGCTGCGCCAGGCGCTGGCTCTGGCGCTGGGCGCCGCCGTCTCGCTGGGCCTGGCGCGCTTCTCGTACGCGCTGCTGCTGGGGCCGATGCGCGACGACCTGGGCTGGAGCTACTTCACCGCTGGCGCCATGAACACCGCCAACGCCGCCGGCTACCTGCTGGGCGCGCTGTTGACGCCGCGCTGGATCGCCCGCCACGGCCCCAAGACGGCGCTGGTGGGCGGTGGCCTGGCCGCTGCCGTGCTGCTGGCGCTGCATGCCGGCGTGCGCGCCGACGCGCTGCTGGCCGGGCTGCGCTTGCTGTGCGGCCTGGCCAGCGCCGCCACGTTTGTGGCCGGCGGCCTGTTGGCGGCGCGCCTGGCCAGCCGGGCTGCCGGCCTGGTCAGCCCGGGCTTGGTGCTGGGGCTGTTCTACGGCGGCACCGGCCTGGGCATCATCGTCTCGGCCCTGCTGGTGCCGCTGTTCATCGGTTCGGGTGCGGCTGCGGTATCGACCGCTGGCTGGGCATCCGGTTGGGCATCCAGGTGGGCATCCGGTTGGGCCGCAGCCTGGCTGGCGCTGGGCGCGGTGGCCGGGCTGCTGACCTGGCTGATGCACCGGGGCACCCAGGCCGACGCGCCAGCCGCCGCTGCCACGCAGGTAACGCTGCCGGTGCCGTGGCGCCGCCTGGGCTTTGCGCTGGCCGGCTATTTTTTGTTCGGCCTGGGCTACATCGGCTACATGACTTTCATCGTCACGCTGTTGCGCCAGCAGCAGCTGGGCGGCGCGGCCATCACCGCTTTCTACAGCACGCTGGGGCTGGGCGTGGTGGCCTCGTCATGGCTGTGGGCCGGGCTGCTGCAGCGCTGGCACGGCGGCCAGCCGATGGCGCTGCTCAACGCCCTGCTGGCCCTGGCCACGCTG
>JANMKO010000506.1:0-1772 GCA_031372085.1 Betaproteobacteria bacterium | reverse complement strand
GGCACGCCCAAAGGCATCGTGCAGGCGCATGCCATGCGCTGGTCGCACATCCAGCGCGCCGCGCTGTCGGGCTACGACACCAGCACCGTCACGCTGATCGCCACCCCGCTGTACAGCAACACCACGCTGGTGGCGGTGATCCCCACGCTGGCCTGCGGTGGCTGCCTGGTGCTGATGCCGAAGTTTGACGCGCTGGCGTATTTGCAGATCGCGCAGGCCGAGCGCGTCACGCACACCATGCTGGTGCCGGTGCAATACCAGCGGCTGATGGCGCGGCCCGAGTTTGATCAGTTTGATCTGGCGTCGTACCGGATGAAGTTCTGCACCAGCGCGCCCTTCCACGCCGCGCTCAAGGCCGATGTGCTGGCGCGCTGGCCGGGCGGGCTGGTGGAGTATTACGGCATGACCGAAGGCGGCGGCACCTGCATCCTGCAAGCCCATCTGCACCCCACCAAGCTGCACACCGTGGGCCAGCCGGCTGACGGCCACAGCGTGCTGCTGATCGACGAAGACGGCCAACCGGTGGCCACCGTGGGCGACAGCGGCGAGGTGGTGGGCCGGTCAGCCGGCATGATGACCGGCTACCACAACCAGCCGGCCAAGACGGCCGAAGCCGAGTGGTTTGACGCGCAAGGCCAGCGCTACATCCGCACCGGCGATGTCGGCCGCTTTGATGCCGATGGCTTTTTGACGCTGCACGACCGGCGCAAGGACATGGTGATCAGCGGCGGCTTCAACATCTACCCGAGCGACCTGGAGGCGGTGCTGCGCACCCACCCGGCGCTGGCCGATGCGGCGGTGGTGGGTGTGCCGTCCACCGAATGGGGCGAGACGCCGGTGGCGTTTGTGGTGCTGCGCGACGGCTTTGACGAAAGCGCCGAGGCACTGCGCCAGTGGTTCAACCAGCAAGTGGGCAAAACCCAGCGCCTGAGTGGCCTGCGCCGGGTGGCCGAGCTGCCCCGCAGCGCCATTGGCAAGGTGCTGAAGCGCGAGTTGCGCGAGGCCTGGGGCGCCGGCGGCGCCTGATCGAGTTGCGTGCGCTCTGGCAGGCGGGACCGACAACCGCCGCGCGCCAGCGGCTGATTCAATCCGGGCCTCGGCCCACCGCCATGCCGATGGTGCTGTAAATCTGCACGCCGCAGGCCCGGCTGTTTGAGGACACGCAGGTCTGCCTGCTGTGGTCGGGCCGCCCGACGGTGGGGGCGGCGCTTGAGTTTGATGCGTACATGGCGCTGGGCCATGTGGTGGTGATGGTCTGGCCGGGCTACCTGGCGCACGACCCGGCCCACGCCGGGCTGCGGCAATGCCTGCTGGCGGGCGCCGACGGGCTGCATGCCGGCCGCGATGCCGGGCCGTGATGCCGGGCTGGCAGCCAACCCGGGCGCTGGCCCGGCCAGCCGGCAGCGGCGCGCTAAAACCCCTCTTCCACCAGCTCAGCCGCGCGGATCAGCGCGCGCGCCTTGTGCTCGGTCTCGGCCCATTCCATCTCGGCCACCGAATCGGCCACCACGCCGGCCGCCGCCTGCACGTACAACGTGTTGTTCTGCACGATGCCGGTGCGGATGGCGATGGCCACGTCCATGTCGCCGGCAAAGCTCAGGTAGCCGCAGGCGCCGCCGTAGATGCCGCGTTTGACCGGCTCCAGCTCGTCGATGATCTGCATCGCCCGGATCTTGGGCGCACCCGTCAAGGTGCCGGCCGGGAAGGTGGCGCGCAGCACGTCCATATTGCTCAGGCCATCCTGCAACAGGCCCTCGACATTGCTGACGATG
>JANMKO010000500.1:0-2186 GCA_031372085.1 Betaproteobacteria bacterium | reverse complement strand
TGCAGGCTGGCAAGCACCCGCTCACCGCCTGGGCCGATTACTGGGATTTAAGCAGCCGGCTGCCCGACGCCCAGGCCGATGAGGTAGAGGCTTTTTACAGCCGCTGGGCCGGTTTTTATGTTGAAGACCGGCTGCGCAACGACTGGCTGCTGGAGCTGGGCCGGCGCCGCGACTGGCCGGCGCTGGCGCGCGACTACCCACGCTTCCGCATGAACGACGACCGCGAGGTCACTTGCTGGTGGCTGTTCACCGAGCACCTGGCCGGACGCGATGTGCGTGATGCGGCGCGCAGCGCCTGGTTTGCGCAAAAAGAGCTGGACGACGGCTGCAACCTGCTGGCCACCGCGCTGGTGGACGCCAAACGCTTGACTGCCGACGATGTCTGGCGCAAGGCCCGGCTGGCGCTCGAAGCCCAGCGCCCGGGTGCGGCCAAGGCAGCGGTCGGTCTGCTGGGCAACGGCGCCGCGCGCGACGCGGTCGAGGCCATCGACAACCCCGCCCGGTTTCTGCGGCGCGGTGCGGCGGCTGGCGGCGCATCGGCCAACCGCGTGGCCCAAGAGCTGCGGCTGCTGGCGGTGATGCGCCTGGCCGTGGCCGAGCCCGAATCAGCGGCCGCCGCGCTCGACAGCGGCACGCTCGGCCAAAGCCCGTCGCTGGCTGCCTGGGCCTGGGCTTACACCGGCCGGCAAGCGGCTTTCAAGCTGTCGGCCGATGCGGCAGCGCACTACCAGCGCGCCGGTGCGCTGCTGCGCGGCGATGAGGCGCGCCAGCCCGGCTGGAGCGACGAGACCCTGGCGTGGGGGGTGCGCGCCACGCTGCGCACCGCCGCGCCAGCCCAGCGCTGGCCGCAGGTGCAGCGGCTGGTGGACGCGATGAGCCCGGCCGAACAGCGTGAGCCGGCCTGGGTGTACTGGAAGGCCCGGGCGCTGCAAGCCCAGGCCCAGGCGCTGGGCGCGGCCGGCGCCGAGAACGACGCCCACCGGGTTGAGGCGCGCCGGCTGTTTGAGTCTGTGGCCGGGCCGCTCAACTTCTACGCCGCGCTGGCCACCGAGGAGCTGGGCCGCACGCCCGCGCTGCCGGCCACGCCGTTGCAGCTCACCGCCGCCGAGATGGCCAGCGCCAGAACCCACCCCGGCCTGGGCCGGGCGCTGCTGCTGGCCGACCTGGGCCTGCGCGACGAGGCCCGGCGCGAGTGGAACTTCAGCCTGCGCGGCATGGCCGAGCGTGAGCTGCTGGCCGCCGCCCGCCTGGCCTGCGACCGGGCCGACTGGCAGCTGTGCATCAACACCGCCGACCGCACCCGCAGCGAGATCGACACCGCCTTGCGCTACCCGATGCCGTTTGGCGTGGAGATCACCCAGGCCGCCAACGCCGCCGGGCTGGACCCGGCGCTGGTGTTTGGCCTGATCCGGCAAGAAACCCGCTTCATGCCGCAGCTGCGCTCGTCAGTGGGCGCCACCGGCCTGATGCAGGTGATGCCGGCCACCGCCCGCTGGGTGGCCAAGAAGATCGGCCTGGACTGGCGCAACCCCGAGCTGATCAGCGACACACCCACCAACTTGAAGCTGGGCACCAGCTACCTCAAACTGGTGCTCGATGACCTGGGCGGCTCACAGGCCATGGCCGCAGCGGCCTACAACGCCGGGCCGGGCCGGCCACGCCGCTGGCGGGAAGGCCCGCTGGTCGAGACGGCCATCTGGGCTGAGAACATCCCTTTCAACGAGACACGCGATTACGTCAAGAAAGTGCTGTCCAACGCCGCCGTGTACAGCGCGCTGCTCGACAACCAGAAGCCGCCGCTGCTGCGCCCGCGCCTGGGTGCGGGCATCGGCCCGCGTGAGGCCGCTGCCGCCGCGCCCAACCCTGACCTGCCTTGACCGCCGAGACCCCAACCGCCCCATGAAAAAAATCGTCATCACCGGGGGCACCGGCTTTGTCGGCCGCAACGTCATCGAGCGGCTGTTTGAGCACGACGCCCAAGCGCGCCTGGTGGTGCCCACGCGGCGCCGGGTGAACGGCCGGGCGCTGCAAATCCTGCCCACGGTGGATTTGATCGAAATCGATGTGCACGACGCCAAAGCCCTGCCCGGCCTGCTGGCCGGCGCCGATGTGCTGGTGCACCTGGTGGCCATCCTGCACGGCAGCGCAGCGCAGTTTGACCGGGTGCATGTGCAGTTGCCGCGCCA
>JANMKO010000394.1:0-7007 GCA_031372085.1 Betaproteobacteria bacterium | reverse complement strand
CTCGGTCACCACACCCACCGGCACGGTCTTGTTCTCGGACGACGAGACAAAGGTCAGCGCGTAGATGAACTCGTTCCAGCTCAACGTGAAGGCAAAGATGCCGGCCGAGATCAGCCCCGGCACCGCCAGCGGCAGCACGATCTTGACCAGAATCTGCCAGCGGTTGGCGCCGTCGATCAGCGCGCACTCTTCCAGCTCGTAGGGGATCGAGCGGAAGTAGCCCATCAGCAGCCAGGTGGAAAACGGGATCAAAAACGTCGGGTAGGTGAGGATCAAGGCCATGCGGCTGTCGAACAGGCCGAGCTTGACAACGATGGCCGCCAGCGGGATGAACAGGATCGACGGCGGCACCAAATAGGCCAGAAAGATGGCGCCGCCCGCCGCCTTGGCGCCCTGGAAGCGCAGCCGCTCAATGGCATACGCCGCCAGGATGGACGCCACCAGCGACAGCACCGTCGAGACCACCGAGACGATCACCGTGTTCCACAGCCAGGCCGGGTACTCGGTGCGGAACAGCAATTTGTCAAAGTGCGCCAGCGTGGGCGAGATGATCCAGAACGGGTTGCCGTCGCGTGACAGCAGCTCGTTGTCGGGCTTGAACGCGGTGATTGCCATCCAGTAGAACGGGAACAGCAGCACGATCACAAAAATGCCGATGGGGATGTAGATCGTCACCCAGCGCCGTGGCAGCGACTGCAAAAAGTCCATGCCCTTGGCATCGTCGTTGGGCTTGCTCACGACAGCTTTCTCATCAAGGCGCTCATTTGTCACCGCCCTGCTGCCAGGCCCGGCGCTGCAGGCCGAAGTAACTGAACATGATGGCGGCCAGCAAAAACGGCACCATCAGCGTGGCGATGGCCGCCCCCTCGGCCAGTGCGCCGCCCGAGATGGCGCGCTGGAAGGCGAGTGTGGCCATCAAGTGGGTGGCGTTCAGCGGGCCACCGCGCGTCAGCACATAAATCAACTGGAAGTCAGTGAAGGTGAACAGCACCGAGAAGGTCATCACCACCGCGATGATGGGGGTGAGCAGCGGCAAGGTGATGTGGCGAAACTGCTGCCAGGGCGTGGCGCCGTCGATGGCCGAGGCCTCGTAGTACGACGGCGAAATCGTCTGCAAGCCGGCCAGCAGCGAGATGGCCACAAACGGGATGCCGCGCCACACATTGGCCACGATGGTGGAGAAGCGGGCGTTCCACGGATCGCCCAGAAAATCGATGTAGCGATCAATCAAACCCATCTTCATCAGCGCCCAACTGATGACCGAGAACTGCGCGTCATACAGCCACCAGAAGGCAATCGCCGACAGCGCCGTGGGCACGATCCACGGCAGCAATACCACCGCCCGGAAAAAGCTCTGGAACGGCAGGTTCTTGTTCAACAGCAGTGCCAACCACAAGCCCAGGCCAAACTTCAATACGCTGGCGATGGTGGTGTAGAACAGCGTGTTGAACAGCGCCAGTTGCGTCACGCTGTCGGTGATCAAAAAGCTGAAGTTCTCCAGCCCGATCCACTCACCGGCGCGGCCGATCTTGGCGTCAGTGAAGCCGAGCCAGGTGCCCAACCCGAGCGGGTAGGTCAGGAACAGCAGCAACAGCAGCGTGGCGGGCAGCATGAAAGCCCAGCCCAGCGCATGGCGGTTGTTCTGCAGCCGTTCAAGCAGTTTCATGGCCGCCCACCGATGTCAAACGCCAGCGATGGCCCACGCATCAGACTTTGTAATAGCGCTCAGCGCGCTTCTGCGCACGCTCGGCCGCCTCTTTGGGCGTCTTGGCGCCGCTGGCGGCCTCGGCCACCATGTTGCAGACGATGAAGTCGGCACCGGCACCGGCCGAGGCGTAGCCCAGCTTGCCCGCATAGCCGGCCGGCCGCATGTTCTTGACGCTGTCACGGTAGGGCGTGTGCTTGGGGTCCACCGTCCAGATGGCGGTCTTCTCGTAGGCCACCAGCGGCTGGGCGATGTAGCCGCCGGCACCGGTAAGCCACGGGTCAAACTGCTCTTGCTCCATCATGAAGCGCAA
Organism: Betaproteobacteria bacterium; assembly: GCA_031372085.1. Classification (GTDB taxonomy): domain Bacteria; phylum Pseudomonadota; class Gammaproteobacteria; order Burkholderiales; family Burkholderiaceae_C; genus Pseudaquabacterium. Next base: position 4,989 of record JANMKO010000394.1, on the reverse strand, counting down.
AAACTCTTTGGCGGCTTGCGGGTATTTGGTGTACTTCATCACCATCTGGTTGAAGAACAAATGCGACTCGGTCGGCACGCCCACCGGGCCGATCGGATACGACGCATGGTAGATGTCTTCCTTCAACTCTTTGACCTTCGGGTCGGCCGAGTTCTTGGACGCGTAGTAGATCGAGATGCCGTTGTTGGTGACGCTGATCTGGCTGTCGAGAAAGGCTTTGTTGTTGTTCGGGTCGAGCCAGGACAGCGTGCCGGGGATGAAGTTGGCGTACAGCTCTTTGGCGTATTCAAGTGCCTTGAGCGTCTCGGCGCTGTCGATCACCACCTTGCTGTTGACATCAACCAGCTGGCCGCCGTGCGACCAGATCAGCCAGTTGGTCCACAGGCCGTCGCCGGTGGCGTTGCCCAGTGCAAAACCGCCGGGTGTGCCTTTTTCCTTCAGGGCCTTGAGCATGGCCAGAAACCCTGCCGTGTCTTTGGGAAAGGTCTCGAAGCCGGCCGCCTTCAAGTGGCTCTGGCGGTACACCATCATCGCGCCCGCCGCACCCAGCGGCACGCCGATCCATTTTTTGCCGTCCGGGCGCAAATAGGTGTAACAGGCGGGGTACCAGCCGCCGTACTTCTTGCCGAGGTACTCACACAGGTCGGTGACGTCGAGCAATTTGTCGGGGTACAGATTGGCATCGTCGTTGGTCGACAAGATGATGTCGGGGCCGGCGCCGGTATTGGCCGCCACTGCGGCCTTGGGCCGCACGTCCTCCCAGCCCTCGTTGTCAACCCGCACTTCGATGCCGGTTTTGTCGGTGAACTTTTTGACGTTGACCATGTAGGCGTCGATGTCGCCCTGCACAAAGCGGCTCCAGCGCAGCACACGCAGCTTGGCGCCTTTCTCGGGCTTGAGCACCAGGCTTTGCGCATGCACCGCGGGCGCCCAGACAGTGGCGGTGGCGCCCAGCGTGGCCAGCGTGGCAGAGGCGGCCACGCCGGCAGAACCTTCAAGGAACTGGCGGCGGTTGAATTCGGTCATGGGTGTCTCCTGGCGGGGGTCGGTCGAGGGTGGGCGTGCGGAACGTCGGGTGCGGGCGGTGAGCGCAGCGGGTGGTGTCTGGCGGGTTCAGCCGGGTTCAGCCTGGCAGGGCAATCACGCTGCCAGCCGCTGGCCAGCGCCGGGCTCAAACAGGTGGGCACGCTGCGCATCAGGCAACAGGTGGATGGTGCTGCCCGGGGCAAAGTCATGCCGCTCACGGAACACGGCAGCCAGCTCAACCCCCTGGTGGCGGCAGGCGATGAAGGTGTCCATGCCGGTGGGCTCCATCACCACCACCTGCACGGGGATACCGTCGGCCTGCGCCAGCGTCATGTGCTCGGGCCGGGTGCCGTAGACCACCGGTTGGCCGTCGACACCGCCCGAGTTTGGCGGCGCAACCAGCCGGGTGCCATCGGTCAACACCACCTGCGCCGTACCCGCACGGCGGTGCAGCGTGCCGGGCAGAAAGTTCATCGCCGGTGAGCCGATGAAACCGGCCACAAACTGGTTGGCCGGGTGGTCGTACAGGTCTAGCGGGCTGCCGGTTTGCTCAATCCGGCCATCGCGCATCACGACGATCTTGTCGCCCATCGTCATCGCCTCGATCTGGTCATGGGTGACGTAGATCGAGGTGGTCTTCAGGCGTTGGTGCAGCTCTTTGATCTCGGCCCGCATGGCCACGCGCAGCTTGGCGTCGAGGTTGCTAAGCGGTTCATCGAACAAAAAAACCTGCGGGTCCCGCACGATGGCCCGGCCCATGGCCACCCGTTGGCGCTGGCCGCCAGACAGCTGGCGCGGGTACCGATCGAGCAGCGGCGTGAGCGCCAGAATCTCGGCCGCCCGCCCCACTTTGCCGGTGATGGTGGCTTTGTCCAGCTTGGCCAATTCGAGCGAAAACGCCATGTTGGCGCGCACCGTCATGTGCGGATAGAGCGCGTAGTTCTGGAACACCATCGCGATGTCGCGCTCTTTGGGCAGCAGGTCGTTGACACGCCGCTGGCCGATGCGGATCTCGCCGCCGCTGATCTGCTCCAACCCGGCGATCATGCGCAGCAAGGTGCTTTTGCCGCAGCCCGACGGGCCGACCAGCACGGTGAACGAGCCGTCCTGAATCTCGATATCAACACCGTGCAGGATGGGCACGGTGCCGAAGCTCTTCTTGACTGCCTGGATCGTGACGCTGGCCATGCTGCTGGAAGTCCTGACGGTCAAACGGGCACTGCGCACCCGGGTTCAACGGCAAGTTGCCGACCGGCAGACTTGCAATGCTGCCGCAGTATTGGCGCGCACGCGGCGCCTTGCCATCAGGGCAAACCGGTAGTCCGTGCCAACGGCTGAATTTGTAGGATGACCGGATCACCATGTCAAAAATGCCGATCCAGGTTGCTGCGCAGGTCAGGGCGGTGGTGTCAGTTGCCAGCCGGGGCGCGGCGCAAGGCCGCCCGCTGGTTGCCGAGCGCCTGTCGGACCAGTTGGCCGTGCTGCTGGGTGAGCAGATCGACGCCGGTGGCCTGCGCCCCGGTGACCGCCTGCCCACCGAGCAACAACTGGCACTGGCGCACGGCGTGTCGCGCACGGTGGTGCGCGAGGCCGTGCACCAGCTCAAATCACGCCAGATGGTGGTGTCGCGCCAGGGCTCGGGCGTGTTTGTTGCGCCCACGCCGTTGAACCGGCCACTGGCGTTTGATCCGGCAGTGCTTGATTCATTGCAGGCGGTGGTGCATGTGGTCGAGGTGCGGCGGGTACTCGAAGGCGAAATGGCCGCGCTGGCCGCTGAGCGCGCCACGCGGTCGCAGGTGGCCACGATGCGGCGCGCGTTGAAGTTGATGGACGCGGCGGCCGCGGCCGGCCAGGACGGCGTTGACGAAGACCTGGCCTTCCACCGCGCTGTCGGTGAGGCCACCGGCAACCCGCAGTTCAGGCTGCTGCTCGGCTTTCTTGAGCAGTACCTGCGTGAGGGCATGCGCATCACGCGCGGCAATGAGGCCCGGCGGCTTGACTTCATGGCGGCGGTGCAACTAGAGCACCGGGCCATCGTCAACGCGATTGCCCAGCGTGATCCGGCTGAGGCCCGCCGGTGCGCGCATGCCCACCTGGTGCACGGTGAGCGCCGGCTGGTCGACGGCGGCGTGATCTCGGGGCTGCACCGCAAGCGAGCGGCCAGCAACGCACAGCGGGGCATCAAGTGACGCAAGACAGCGGCAAGGTACTGGGCGTGGTCGGCCTCGGATCGATGGGCTTTGGCGCGGCCTTGACCGCGCTGCGCAGAGGTGTGGCAACGCTGGGCCTGGATGCGCGGCCCGACGCCCGCGCGCGCTTCGCCGCCGAGGGCGGGCGCACCACCGACTCTCTGGCCGCACTGGGCGCGCAATGCGACGCCGTGCTGGTGCTGGTGGTCAATGCAGCGCAGACCGAAGAGGTGCTGTTCGGCACCGACGGCCTGGCCGGCACGCTCAAGCCCGGCTCGGTGGTGATCACCTCGGCCACGGTAGACCCCACATTGCCGCCGGCCTGGGCCGACCGGCTGGCGTTGCGCGGCCTGTGGCTGATTGACGCCCCGGTGTCGGGCGGCGCGGCCAAGGCGGCGGCCGGCCAGATGACGGTGATGGCCTCGGGCGCGCCCGAGGCGTTTGAGGCCGCCGGGCCGCTGCTGGACGCCATCGCCGGCAAGGTGTATCGGCTGGGTGATGCGCCCGGTGTCGGGTCTACCGTCAAGATGGTCAATCAGCATTTGGCCGGCGTGCACATCGCGGCCGCCTGTGAGGCGATGGCACTGGGCCTGCGCGCCGGGGCCGATGGGCCGGCGCTGTATGAGGTGATCTGCCAGTCGGCCGGCATGAGCTGGATGTTCCAGAACCGCGTGCCGCACATCCTGAGCGGCGACTACATGCCGCTGTCGCGCGTCAACATCTTTGTCAAAGACCTGGGCATCGTGCTGGACGCGGCGCGCAAGCTGTGCTTCCCGCTGCCGCTGGCCGCGGCTGCGCACCAGCTGTATCTGGCCACGGCGGCCGCCGGGCATGGTGACGAGGACGATGCTGCGGTGATCAAGTTCTATGCCCAGTTGGCGGGCCTGACGCTGCCGCAGGCGGGGACGCCGCAGTGAGCATGGGCGTGCGCGGGGTGGTCAGGTGACGGCTGCACACCTGAAGGCGGCTGGCTGATGGCCGATCCCGGCCAGCGTGTGCTGCTGGGCGTGATTGCCGACGACTTCACCGGCGCCACCGACATCGCCAGCATGCTGGTGCGTGCCGGTATGCGCACCACGCTGCTGATCGGCGTGCCCGACCTGGCCAGCGTGGCGGCAGCTGATGCGGTGGTGGTGGCCCTGAAGTCACGCACCGTGCCGGCGCAGCAGGCGGTGCACCAGTCACTGGCGGCGCTGCGCTGGCTGCAGGCCGCCGGCATGCGGCAGTGCTACTTCAAGTACTGCTCCACCTTCGACTCCACCCCCGCCGGCAACATCGGCCCGGTCACCGACGCGCTGATGCAGGCCCTGGGCACTGACTTCACGATCGCCTGCCCGGCCCTGCCTGACAACGGCCGCACGGTGTTTTGCGGCCACCTGTTTGTCGGCGACGCCCTGCTCAGTGACTCTGGCATGCGCCACCACCCGTTGACCCCCATGCACGATGCCAACCTGGTGCGCGTGCTGCAGGCGCAGTGCACCTGCCGCGTCGGCCTGCTGCGGCACGACGTGGTGGCGCTGGGCAGCGCGGCCGTGGCTGATCGCTTGCTGGCCCTGCGTCGCGACGGTGTGGGCATTGCCATCGTCGATGCCATCGCCAACGCCGACTTGCGCACGCTGGCCGCTGCCGTGGTTGACCTGCCGCTGCTGACGGCCGGCGCCGGGCTGGCGCTGGGCCTGCCTGCGGCCTACGTTGAGCGGGGCTGGCTGGCGCCGCATGCCCGGGCCGATGCGTTGGGCCGCGCGCACGGCGGCGGCGCCGTGTTGGCGGGCTC
>JANMKO010000335.1:0-4405 GCA_031372085.1 Betaproteobacteria bacterium | reverse complement strand
CGGTGCGACGACAAAAAGCCGCCGGTCTCGTCACCCGAGACGATCACGTCCTCGGCCAGCAACCGCCGGTCTGGGAAGGCCAGCAGCGTGGCCAGCGTGCCGGCGATCACCGGCGCAGTGCCGATGCTCACGCTGCCGGGTGTCTCCACCGCGCAGGCAGCGTCGTAGTAGCGCTCGATGTCGCCGATGCGGCGCCCCTCCCAGATGCGGTCAGTGATGACGCGGATGTAGTGGTCGAGGTCGCGGAACTCCGCGTCGAAGCCTTGCATCGGGGCGCTCTCAGGAGGCTCTGCGTTTTTGCGCAGCGGGCGCGGCCGGCACCGGCGCCCGCCGAACCGAATCGCGCAACACCAGTTGGCCCGGCACGATGACGTTTTCGCTCTGTGGTGAGTGGTCGTCGCGCAGGTACTTTTGCAGCAGGCCCACCGTGGCCTCGATCATCGGCTGCACCGGCTGCTCAACGGTGGTGAGCCGGTAGCTGCCCCAGTCGGCCTGCGGCACGTTGTCAAAGCCGACCACCGACACGTCAGCCGGGATACGCAGCCCCAGCTCAAAGCGCAGCGCATCCATCACCGCAAACGCCATGTGGTCACTGGCCACAAACACCGCGTCGGGCCGCTCGGCGCCGGGTTTGAACAGCTCACGCGCGGCGCTGCGGGCCTGCTCGAAGTCGTAATTGCCCACGCCGCGTGCCCAGATGCGCAGGCCACGCTCGGCCAGGCCGTCCCTGAAACCGCGCTCACGCTCCAGGTTGGTGGACGACTCTTCATGGCCGGCGATGTAGGCCACGCGCTGGTGGCCGGTGTCGGCCAGATGGCGGGCCACCGCCCGGCCGCCCGCCACGTTGTCTGAGCGCACCGAGCTGACCGTGCCCGCCCCTGCCCCGCCCGCCGCCATCACCCGGTTGAACAGCACCACCGGAATGGCCGCGTCGGCACAGCGTTGGGCCAGGCCGGACGACAAGGTGGTGGCAGCCAGCACGATGCCGTCAACGTGGTATTGCAATATCTCGTCGACCAGCTCGTCCGCGTTTTGCGTGTCGGTGACAAACAGCAGCACGTGGTAGCCATCACGCTGAAGACGCTTGGCCAGATGCTCCAGCGCCACCGGGTAAAACAGGTTTTCGAGGTACGACAACACCAGGCCGATGATGCGTGAGCGTTTGGTGATCAGGCTGCGCGCATGGGCGTTGGGCCGGTAGCCCAGCTTGCGCGCCGCGTCCATCACTTTGCGCCGCGTGCCGTCTGACACGCTGGCACCGGGCGTGAAGCTGCGGCTCACCGCCGATTGCGACACGTCGGCCAGCCGCGCCACGTCAATCGAGGTGACGCTGGATTTCAGGGTGCTGGCCATGGTGGCGGTCACGCTGCTGCCTGGCCGGTACGGCGCAGCCCGGCGCCGCCGGCACGGCGCCAGCCGACCGTGCTGGGCGCGGCGCTGGCCGCTGGCCGGTTGCACTGGCGCACGGGCCCGCAGCAAAAACTGTGTCGCATACGTATTCATTTTGATGAAAGCTGGCACCGCCAGGCTACCCGTGATAACCCTCTTTTTGCCAACATGACGGTTGAGCGGCGACGAACGCGCCGATAAGATTAAAAACTTGCATACCTATTCAAGTTTGCGATTTCTCAACCAGGATTGAAGCCATGCCGGCAGCCGACCCCCACCACCCCGCCCTGCTGCCAGCCGCCAAGGCCGCCGCATGGGCTGCCACCCACCAATTGCCCAGCGCCGGTTTTGACGCCGCCTGCCGGGCCTGGCTCAGCGACGACGCCCTGTGGGTGGTGTCGCACCCGGTCAACACCCTTGTCGGCCCCAGTGCGGTGGCAGCGGGTTACTTTGCGCCGCTGCTGGCCGCACTGCCCGACATCGAGCGCCGCACCGACCTGTTTTTTGGCGGCCACTGGGACGGCCACATTGACGGCGGGGCGGGCTGTTGGGTCACCTGCATCGGCCACTATGTCGGCACCTTGCGGGCGCCGCTGTGGGGCATCCCCGCCTGTGGTCAGCCGGTGTGGCTGCGTTTTGGCGAGTTTTATCGCATCGAGCATGGGCGCATCGCCGAGGCCCGCATCCTGCTGGATCTGGTCGATCTGGCGCGCCAGGCCGGCTGCCCGGTGCTGCCACCCAGCCCGGGCCGCGATATCCTGGTGCCCGGCCCGCGCGCCCAGGACGGCCTGCAACGGGGCAGCGCCGACCCCGTGCTCAGCCAGCAAAGCTTTGATCTGGTGATGGCGATGATCGGTGGCCTGGGCCGCTACGACCAGGCGGACCTCAACAGCATGGGCATGACCCGCTATTGGCACCCCGACATGATGTGGTACGGCCCCTGCGGCATTGGCACCACCCGGTCGATCACCGGCTTTGAGCAACACCACCAAAAGCCGTTTCTCACCGCCCTGCCTGACCGCAAAGGCGGCCACCACCGGGTGCGCCTGGGCGACGGGCCCTACGTGGCCACCACCGGCTGGCCCAGCGTGCGCGCCACCCACAACGGGCCCTACCTGGGGGTGCCCGCCAGCGGCCGGCCGGTGCAGATGCGGGTGATGGACTGGTGGCGCGCCGACGCCGGCTTGCTGGTTGAGAACTGGGTGCTGCTGGATCTACCGCACTTCTTTTTGCAGCTGGACGTGGACATCCTGGCCCGGGCGGCTACCGGCGGCTGGCAGCCCACGGCGTGATGCCCGGCCGTGCCGGCCAGACCGGGGCTGCGTTTCAGCGCAGCAGCAAAACCGTCAGACCCACTGCAGCCGGGGCCTTGTTGGTGCACATCCAGCAATAGTCTTGATCGACTGTTGTAGCGCTGGGCGGCTGTCGGGCTTTGGGTTTGCCGCGCAGCGACCGGCCCGCTGTCAGCGCCGCGCCGGGTCGGCGGTGATCAGCACGTCCACCCGGCGGTTGGGCAGCAGGCACTCTTGCCGCTCGGCGGGTGAGGCAAAGGCGCCAGCGCAGGCTTGCACCGGCTGGCCGTCACCCAGTGCCTGGGTGTTGACCACCGCCGCATCCAGCCCGGCCAGCCCCAGCCGCGCCAGCAGCGCGCGCACGGTGTCCACCCGGCGCTCAGACAGGCGCTGGTTGTAGTCCGGCTGGCCGGTGCCGTTGAGCCGGTCGGCGTGGCCTGAAAGCTGCACGTTGCGCACCACCAGGCCGTCGGCCTGGATTCGGCTGGCCAGGGTTTGCAACTGCGCCAGGCTGAAAGCGCGCAGGTCGGCCTCAGCGCTGCGGTCGAAATTGAACACCACGCTGGTGATCATTTGCACGCTGCGCACCGGCGCCGGCAGCAGCACCGGGGGCGGCAGCGTCACGCGGGCGGGCGCTTCGTCGGGCTGCGGCGGTGGCGGTGGCGGTGGCGGTGGCGCCGGCGGGTCGCAGCGCTCGGCCAGCGCCTGCGCCTCGGCCAGCAAATCCTCGGCAATCTGCACATACGGCCTGGCATGGCGCCACTGCTGCTGCACCTGCTCATGGCCGGCATGCACCAGCTCCACCTCGGCGCAGGCCAGTTTTTGCTGGGCGCAGCGATAGCCCGAATGGGCCTTGAGCGCCTGGGCCTGGGCCCACAGATCGGGCCGCAGCCGCTCAGCCCCGCTGATGAGTGCGGTGTCTTGCGTCAGCGGCGGCTGGCCGCTGGCCATGCCGTTGCTCATCCCGGTCGCGAGTTGGTCAGCCTGGGCCAGCGCATCCTGCGCAAAAGGCCCGCGGTCATTGCGGCTGTACTCATGAAAGCTCACATCCAGCCAGCACTGCGCCTTGGCCAGAAAGTAATCCCGCAACGGCCGGCCGGCGGCGTTGATGGCCCTCAGCCGGGCCTGCATCGCCTCGTAGGTTTGCTGGTCGGCGCTGATGGCACGGTCGGTGATGCGCGCCGTTGCGGGCGTCAAGGCGGGCGTCAGGGTGGGCGTCAAGGCGGGCGTGGCTGCGGGCGTGCTGGCGGGCGCGCTGGCGGTCGTCTGGCTGGTGCCGGCGGTCTGGCCCCACAACGGTGGGCTGGCCAGGCCGAACAACAGCCCCAGCCAGGTCAAACGCCGCGCGAGGTGCAACAAATAGCTTTTCATGGCGGGCTCGCTCATCGGTCCAGGCTGCGGTTGGTTTGCACATCAGCGCTGCGCCACAGGGTTTCGTCAAACTTCAAGCGCAGCCGCAAATAGGCGCCGCGCTGGGTGTATTCATAACCGGTGAGATCACCATCACCGCGAAAGCCGCTGACATTCAAGCCCGCCGACAGCCACAGGTTTTGCTGCAGCAGATAGCCGGCCTCGATGCCCGCTGCCTGCTGGCGGGCGCCGCGCTGGCCCCACTGCAGCGCCGCCAGCGCGCCGATGTCCCAGCGCTCGGTGATGTCGTAGACCAGCCGGCCGGCGGCCAACTGGGCGCGGAAGCTGTCTTGCACGCCCAGCTCCAGCCGGTC
>JANMKO010000323.1:0-3285 GCA_031372085.1 Betaproteobacteria bacterium | reverse complement strand
CGTGCGCACGCTGATCCACCAGCGTGCCGGCATCAGCCTGAATGCCGGCAAGCAGGCGATGGTGTACAGCCGGCTGTCACGCCGCCTGCGTGCCACGGGCCAGCGCAGCTTTGCCGGCTACCTGCACTGGCTGCAGGCCAACCCCGGGCCGGACGGCCCGGCCGAATGGCAGGCGTTTGTCAACTGCCTGACCACCAACCTGACGTCGTTCTTCCGCGAAGACCACCACTTCCAGGCGCTGGCGCATGACCTGCGGGCGCGCAGCGCGCGTGCGTTGCGCATCTGGTGCTGCGCGGCGTCCACTGGCGAAGAGCCGTATTCGATCGCCATGACGGTGGCCGAGACACTGGGCGCGCAGGCCGATGTGGCCATCGTCGCCAGCGACATCGACACCCAGGTGCTGGCCACCGCCCAGGCCGGCGTCTACGGTGCCGACGCGCGCGGCTTGTCGCCCGGGCGGCTGCGGTTGCATTTTTTGCGCGGCAAAGGGCCGCACCAGGGGCTGATCCGCATCAAGCCCGAGCGTGCGCTGGGCATCGAGTTTCAGACTTTCAACCTGGTGGGCGGTGATTGGCCAGCCACGCTGGGTGCGCCCTTTGACATCATCTTCTGCCGCAACGTGATGATTTACTTCGACGCCGCCACGCAGCGCCAGGTGTTGCAGCAGTTGCACGGCATGCTGCGCCCCGACGGCCTGCTGTATGTGGGCCACTCGGAGAACTTCACCGACGCGCCTGACCTGCTGGCGCTGCGCGGCAAGACGGTCTACCAGCGGGTGTGAGCCGGTGCCCCACCGCCCGCCGCCGATGATGGCCCGCAGCACCGCGTTGCGCGCGCCCGCCGTGGCCGCCTGCCCAGCCCGGCTCGACCGGCTGCGGGCGGCGCCGCGCGGGCCGTGCGTGGCGTCGTTTTTTTACTGGGATGCGCACTTCCGCAGCGACGCCGTCAAGGTGCTGCCGGGCGAGTACTTTGTGCATGACGACGACCTCCTGATCACCACCACGCTGGGCTCGTGCATCGCCGTCTGCCTGTGGGACCGCGAGCGCCGTATCGGCGGCATGAACCATTTCATGCTGCCCGACGGCGCTGTGCCGGGCCAGGCCCCATCGGGCGGACGCTACGGCAGCGCTGCGATGGCCTTGCTGATCAACGCGCTGCTGGCGCGTGGCGCCAGCCGGCCGATGCTGGAGGCCAAGGTGTTTGGCGGCGGCGCGGTGGTTGCCGGCATGAGCAGCCCCAACGTGGGCGAGCGCAACACCCGGTTTGTCATCGACTACCTGCAAACCCAGGCCATCCCCATCGTCAGCCGCGACGTGCTGGACACCTGCCCGCGCCGCGTGTGTTTTTTTCCGGTCAGCGGCAAGGCGCTGGTCAAACGGCTCTCGGCGGCGGCGGCCGGTGCGCTGGCTCGACAAGACGGCGCGGCCAATCTGTTTTCAACCGGCTTTGAGCAGGACTCAAAAAAATGACAAAAATCCGTGTGGTGGTGGTCGATGACTCCGCGCTGGTGCGCGGCCTGCTGGCCGAGATCATCAACCGCCAGCCCGACATGGTGTGCGTGGGTGCGGCCAGTGATCCGCTGGCCGCGCGCGAGATGATCCGCGCCCTCAACCCCGATGTGATCACGCTGGATGTGGAGATGCCGCACATGGACGGCCTCGACTTCTTGAGCAAGCTGATGCGGCTGCGGCCGATGCCGGTGGTGATGGTGAGCACGCTGACCGAGCGCGGCGCCGACGTGACCTTGCGCGCGCTGGCGCTGGGGGCGGTGGATTTTGTGGCCAAACCGCGCATCGGCGTGGCCGACGGCCTGCAACAGCTGGCCGACGACATCACCGACAAAGTGCGCGCCGCCGCGCTGGCCCGGGTGCGCCGGCTGCCGGCAGCCCCCGGCGTGCGGGCCATTGCCGGCGCGGCGCCCGTGGGCGGCCCATTGCCGGCACCGGTGGCCAGCGTGGGCCGGCTGCGCAGCCAGAAGATCATCTTCATCGGCGCGTCCACCGGCGGCACCGAGGCCACCAAAGAGCTGCTGATGCACTTGCCGGCCGACGCCCCGGCGCTGCTGATCACCCAGCACATGCCGGCCGGCTTCACCAAAAGCTATGCCGCGCGGCTGGACGGCCTGTGCCGCCTGCGCGTCAAAGAGGCCGTGCACGGTGAGCCCATCCTGCCCGGCCATGCCTACATCGCGCCGGGCGGCTTGCACCTGTCGGTGGCCCGCCTGGGCAGCCATTACAGCGCCCAGGTGACCGAGGGCGCACCGGTGAACCGCCACAAGCCCAGCGTGGCGGTGCTGTTCGAGTCGGCGGCCCGCGTGGTGGGGCCGCATGCGCTGGGCGTGATGCTCACCGGCATGGGCGCCGACGGTGCCCGGGCGATGAAGCTGATGCGCGACGCCGGCAGCCACAACATCTGCCAGGACGAGGCCACCTGCGTTGTCTTCGGCATGCCGCGCGAGGCGATAGCCCACGGTGCGGCGCACGAGGTGCTGGCGCTGCAGCACATCGCGCCGGCCCTGCTGGACCGCTTGCGCGCCGGCGCAGGCGCGGCGCTGCAGCGGGCGTGACCGGGGCGCTTGGCCGCCGGGGCGGCGCTCAGTCGGCCGGCAAGAACAGCGCTTGCAGGTCCGACAAAAAATCAAAGCCCCGGTCGGTGGGCCAGGCGCGGGACAAATCACGCGCCAGCAAACCTTTGGCCTCGGCCTCGGCCATCGGTTGGGCGATGGCGGTGATGGCCAGGCCGGTGCGGGCGGTGAAATCAGCCAGCGCAAAACCGTCGCGCAGCCGCAGCGCATTGAGCATGAACTCGAACGGCAGCTGGGCCCGCGGCACCTCGTCGTCGTTGCTCATCGCCTGGCCGGCCAGCGCCTGCGCCATATACCGGGCCGGCTCACGCCAGCGCACCTGGCGCAGCACCCGGTGCGGGTAGCTCAGCTTGCCGTGGGCGCCGGCGCCAATGCCCAGGTAATCGCCAAATTGCCAGTAATTCAGGTTGTGCTGGCAGCGGTGGCCGGGTTGGGCAAAGGCCGAGACCTCGTAGCGCTGCAAGCCCAGCTCGGCGGTGCGGGCGGTGATGGCGTCCAGCATGTCGCTGGCCAGGTCGTCGTCGGGCAGGTTTTGGGGCGGCTGTACCGCAAAGCGCGTATTGGGCTCGATGGTCAGGTGGTAGATCGACAAATGCGGCGGCTTGAAGCCCAGCGCGGCATCCAGATCGGCCTGCAACTGGGCCAGCGTCTGGCCCGGCAGCGCGTACATCAGGTCGAGGTTGAAGGTGTCGAAGGTAGCG
>JANMKO010000200.1:0-3741 GCA_031372085.1 Betaproteobacteria bacterium | reverse complement strand
GATCGACACCACGTTGCCGGGCGTCAGCGTGCCGTCGCCGTTGATGTCCTCACCGGCTTCGAGGCGGCCATTGGCATTCACGTCTTCATTCGCGCAAGCCAGCGGCGGGATGGCGTTGATCCACTGCGACGCCAGATCGCTCCAGACCAGATAGCCCTTGAAGTAGTAGGTCGGGATCACCTTCACGGTGACCTTCTTGTTGGCCACTTGCACGCCGTTGGCATCGGTGACATACACCGTCCAGTTTTTCTCGTAGGTCTGCGGGTCGAAGTTGCTGATGGTGTTGCCCGTGCCCAGCACGATGAACAGGGCTTCGCCGTTGACGGTGAGCGCGGCGGTGCCCGTCACCGCCGTGTTGCTGGCCACCGCTGCCCGCAGCACGACGGCGCCGCTGGCCGTGCTGTCAGCGCCCGACAGGTACTGCACGGTTGCCACGCCATTGGCGTCGGTCGATGACGACGCCTGCGACAAAACACCGTGGCTGGGATCGGCCTGCTGGCTGAAATTGACCACCACACCCGGGACGGGGTTGCCGGTCGCGTCTGTCACCTTGGCAAACAACGCGGCCTGCTGCGCCGTGCCGCCCGACGTGTTGGGCGCCAACGCCGACGGCGAGGCTTGCAACACCAGGGTGGCCGGCGTGGTGGCCACAAACGACACCGCCAGCGTGGCCTGTACGGTGCCACCGGTCAGCGTGGCGCTGACGGTGGACGTGCCGGCAAAACTGGAGCGGATCGTCACACTGGCGTTGCCGCTGGCGTCGGTGGTCACGGTGGCTGAGCCCAGGCTGCCAATGGTGGCCGCCAGGTTGAGCACTTTGTTGGGCTGGGGCACGCCGCTCTTGAGGTAGAGCAGGGTCAGAAGCTGGGGCTGGCCCACCGCCACCGCAGCACCACTGGCAGGCGAGACAAAGGCCAGGTTCTCGTCGGTGCCGCTGACCGACATCAACGCGGACGCGGTAGCGCCTGCACCGCTGACGCTGATCGTGTCAGCGCCCGCGTTGATGGCCTTGTAGCTGATGCTGGCCTGCCCCGCCGCGTCGGTCAACACGGTGGCCGGCAAGGTATTGCCCAGCGTGCTGGTCAATGACAGCGCGATGCGCGGGATGGCAACGCCTTTCGAGTCGACGCCCGACAAATTGAGCACCACCGTCGAGCCCAGCGTGGTGCTGGTTGCACCCGAGATGCTGAGCTTGGTGTTGACAATCGGCATGCGCAGCGTCTGGCTGGCGCCGTCCGAACTGGCCGTCACCACCGCCTCGCGGTTGGTCTTGTCGCTGCCGGCCGACAGCACGGCGGTGGCCACGCCACTGGCGTCGGTGGTGCTGCTGACGATGGCCAGCGTGCCGGAGCTGGCGCTCCAGTTCACCGTCTGGCCCGGCAGCGCCGCGTTGGTGACGCCGTTCTTCACAAAAGCCCGCAGCGTTGTGGTGTCGCCGCCGGTGCCGATGCTGGTGGCGTCGGCCAACAACTCGATCGACTTGGACACGGCATTGATCGGGATTTGCACCGATCCACTGGCGCCTGCCGAGGTGACGATGATCGTGGCCTTGGGCGATGCGCCTGGTGGCAAGGTCGAGCCGGCGTCAAAGATGGCGGTGGCCTGGCCACTTGCATTGGTCACCGAGCTGATGCTGCGCAAAGTGCCCACATCGGTTCGCCAGCTCACGCTGGCGCCACTGATGGCCACATTGCCCGGGTCTTTGACGGTGGCGGTGACCGTGGCCGTCTGGCCATCAATGGCCACGCCCAAGGTCTTGGCCGGTGAATCGACACTGACCGTGCGCGCCGCCTGCAGGGCAATGACCACCGACCCCTTGGCCGTGCCGGACGTGACCGTGACGGTGGCGGTGACGGCACTGCGATCAATCGCCGAAAAAGTGGCCGTAGCCGTACCGCTGACATCGGTGGTGGCGGTGACCTCGGCCAGCTTGCCAGCGGTGAAGGCCCAGGTCACCGGCGCTTTGGCGATGGCCGCGTCATTGGCGTCTTTCACCACGGCGGTCAGCGTCACGGTGCTGTCACCGTCGCCCAGGGTCGCGTTGCTGCTGCGCACATCCACTTTCGCCGGCGTGGCGCTGCCACCAGCGCCACCACCGCCACCCAGCACGGGCGTTCCCCCACCCCCGCCCCCACACCCCACCAGCGCCACCACCACCAGCGCCGCCAGCCAAGTCTTGATCATCATGAAACTCATTGCAAAAACTCCCCTAACTCCCAAAACCTCAAATCGAACCCGGCGCGGCTGTTTGCGCTGTGTCAGCGCGCCGCCGTGCGGTCGGTCACGATCTTGGGCGTGATGAATATCAGCAGCTCGGTCTTGGTTGCCGTTTTAGTGGTATTGCGGAACAGCGCGCCAAGATACGGCACGTCACCCAACAGCGGCACTTTGCTGATATCGGTGGTCTCGGACTGGCTGAAGATGCCGCCAATCACCACCGTGCCGCCGTTTTCTACCAGCACCTCGGTCTGCACATGCTTGGTGTCGATGGCAAAACCCTGCGGCGTGCTTTGGCCCACGCTGTCCTTGTTGATGTCAAGCGTCATGATCACGCTGCCCTCGGGCGTGATCTGCGGCTTGACTTCGAGTTTCAAATTGGCCTTGCGGAACTGGATTGACGTGGCGCCGCTGGACGTGGCCACCTGGTAAGGCAGCTCGGTGCCCTGCTCGATGATGGCCTTGTTCTGGTCGGCGGTGATCACGCGCGGGCTGCTGATGATCTTGCCTTTGCCGTCGGCCTCCAGTGCCGACAACTCCAGGTTCAAGAACCGGTTGGCCGCCGGGCTGAACAATGACAGTGCAAAGCTGGGCAGCGACGCGCCACCAAACACCGAGCTGATGATATTGCCCGGCAGATTGACAAAATTGCTGTTGTTGTAGGCGGCGGTGGTTGCGGCGCTGCCGGTCAAGCCAGTTTGCAGGGTTTGGTTGGCCACGCCCGTGGTATTGCCGCCCACCGTCAGGTAATTGCCGCCACCCACTGAATAACCCGGGATGCCGCCCTGGATGCCGCGCAAATCAGACGCGCCTAGTTTGATGCCCAGCGCCCGGCCAAATTTATCGTCGGCCTCGACGATGCGGGCCTCGATCAGCACCTGGCGCACCGGGATGTCGATTTTTCCGATCAGCACCTGCACTTCTTCGAGCTTGCTGGGGATGTCGGTGACAAACAACTGGTTGGTGCGGCTCTCGAAAATCACGCTGCCGCGCGGCGACAGGATGCGCTGGGTTTGTGAGCCGCCGCCGCTGCTATTGCTGCTGGACGACGATGAGTTGCTGCTGCCGCTGTTGGCATTGTTGCCAGCGCCGCTGTTGGCGCTGTTGCCACCGCCGCCGGTCTGGCCCGACAAGCCGCGCGCCACCTCGTCGGCCCGGGCGTAGTTGAGCTGGAAGGATTGCGTGCGCACCGGCTCGAGCTCGGCGATCTTTTTCTTGGATTCCAGCTCCAGCTGCTCTTTGGCCGCCAATTCATCCTTTGGCGCAATCCACAGCACGTTGCCCGATTTGCGCACGCCTAAACTTTTTGCCTGCAAGATGATGTCAAGCGCCTGGTCCCACGGCACGTCTTTGAGCCGCAGCGTGACGCTGCCAGTCACCGTGTCGCTGGTGACGACGTTGAAGTTGGTGAAGTCGGCGATCACCTGCAACAGCGCGCGCACCTCGATGTTCTGGAAGTTGAGCGAGAGCTTTTCGCCCGAAAAACCCGGGCCCTGCGTCAGCTTGTTCGGGTCGAGCTTGAGC
>JANMKO010000197.1:0-1717 GCA_031372085.1 Betaproteobacteria bacterium | reverse complement strand
GGCCGCAGCGCCCGCCCCGGCGGGCCTGCTGTCGGCCCACGCGCTGGCCTGCCGGCGCGGCCGGCGCTTGCTGTTCAACGGGCTGAATCTGCGCTTGCCGCCGGCCAGCATCACCTGGCTGCGCGGCAGCAACGGCAGCGGCAAGACCAGCCTGCTGCGCATCCTGGCCGGTTTGTCGGCGCCGGCCGAGGGCCACGTCAGCTGGAACGGCCAGCCTTTGCCGGGTGCGAGTGCCCAGGCCCGGGCCGGCACGGTGTACATCGGCCACAGCAATGCGCTGAAAGACGATTTGACGCTGGCCGAGGCGCTGGCGTTTTTGGCGCAGATGCAAGGCCTGGACGCCGCGCCCGGCCGGGCCCGCGCCGCGCTGGCGCAACTCGGCCTGGCCAGCCGTGCCAATGCGGCGGTGCGCACGCTGTCGCAGGGCCAGCGCCGGCGCGGTGCGCTGGCCCGGCTGGCGCTGGACAACGCGCCCCGCACCTGGCTGCTGGACGAGCCCTTTGATGCACTCGACCAGGCCAGCACGCTGCAACTGGCCCGGCTGATCGACGCCCACGCCGGGCGCGGCGGCGCGGTGCTGTTGACCAGCCACCAGCCGCTGCCGCTGGCCGCTGCGGCCGAGTTTGATCTTGAGCCGTGGCGGGCCGCATGATCGTTGGCCTGCTGGCGGTGGCCCGGCGTGATTTGCTGCTGGCGCGGCGGCGCCGCATCGAGGCGCTGCTGCCGCTGGGCTTTTTTGTCGTCGCCGCCGCCTTGTTCCCCATCGGCGTGGGGCCTGAGCCGCAGACGCTGCGCCAGATTGCGCCCGGTGTGGTGTGGGTGTGTGCGCTGCTGGCGGCCATGTTGTCGGTCACGCAGATGTTTGCCAGCGATCACCAGGACGGCTCACTCGAGCAGCTGCTGCTGGCGGCACAGCCGTTGGTGGCCCTGGTCGGCGGCAAGGTGCTGGCGCACTGGCTGAGCACCGGCCTGCCGCTGGTGCTGGCCACGCCGTTGATCGGCTTGCTGCTGGGCATGCCGCCCGCGTCCATCGCCATGCTGGCGCTCAGCCTGCTGCTGGGCACGCCCATCCTCAGCTTGCTGGGCGCCGTGGGCGCGGCGCTCACGCTGGGCCTGCGCAGCGGCGCGGCGCTGGTGTTCTTGCTGGTGCTGCCGCTGCTGGTGCCGGCGTTGATCTTTGGCACCGGCGCGGTGGTGGCGGTGGAGTCTGGCCTGGCCGGCCAGGCGCAAGCCCATCTGTCGCTGCTGGGCGCGCTGCTGATCTTGTCGCTGCTGGGCGCACCGCCGGCCACCGCAGCGGCCTTGCGCATCTCGCTCGACTGATATCGTTTGGCGCAACGCCGCACGCCCGCCCCATGACCCTGCGCCTCACCACTTTTGCCGCCCCGTCGCGGTTTTACGCCGCCGCCGGGGCCTGGCTGCCCTGGTGCTGGGCCATCACGCTGCTGGCGGGCGTGGCCGGGCTGGGCGTCGGCTTTGGCATCGCGCCCACCGATTTTCAGCAGGGCGATGCTTACCGCATCATCTTCATCCACGTGCCTGCGGCCTGGATGTCGATGCTGATCTACCTGGTGATGGCCTTCTGGGCCACGCTGGGCTGGCTGCTGAATGCCCGCATGGCGTCGATGCTGGCCCGGGCGCTGGCACCCACCGGCGCGCTGTTCACGTTTTTGGCGCTGTGGACCGGTGCGCTGTGGGGCAAGCCGACCTGGGGCAC
>JANMKO010000103.1:0-4498 GCA_031372085.1 Betaproteobacteria bacterium | reverse complement strand
TTGGCAAAAGTGACCAGATCACCGATGCGCGTGCCGCTGGCGGCGGCAAAACCGTAGCTGCCGTAAATCGTGTCGGTGTTGGCAACCGAGTGGCTGAGCGCCAGCAGCAGGCCCACCGCACCGGCCGGCGCGGCCAGCGCCACCGACCCGAGCTGGGTGATCGTGCCGGTGACAAAGTCTTGTTTGCGGAAGTTGATGAGGTTGCCGCCGCCCGAGCCGATCACCGCAATCTCGATGAAGTCACTGCTGTCGCTGAAGTTGTCAGCAAACCGCATGCCGTAGGAGCTGCCCTGCATCGGCAGGGCCGCCAGCGACAGGTTCAACGCGGCGGCAAAGCTGCGCGACCGGGGCAGGCCAGCGCCGGAGTCGATGACATTGGTCTGCAGGCGCAACCGGATCGAGCGGCCGGTCTGGCCCAGCGCATTGGCCGACACCGCGCCGTAGGCCGGATCGAGCAGCAGCGCGCCGCCCTGCTCACGCAGCGCCAGGGCAGCGTCGGCGCCGACGTCCAGGCCCTGCAGGGTGTAAGCCGCCGCCTGGCCGTTCGGGAAGTTGGGCCCGACCAGCGGGTCGCCGTTGTCAAAGCCGTCGCCCAGCAAGCGGTTTTCACCCGCCAGCCAATTGACCGGTGCACCGTCGCGGTAGACATTGAGATGGAAGGCCGTGAGCGGCTCGGCGGCCAGCGCCGACGCCGCGCCAGCAGCCAGCAGCAGGCCGGTGAATGCCTTCAAGACGGGGTGAGCGGGTGGGCACATGCGGGGCTTTCAAGGGGGGGTGGACGGCGTGCACCGCCGCGATGGGTGCGCCAATCATGCAACCGCAGCGCCTGAATCGGGGGGGTGCCCCCCCCTATCCAGAGGGGGCCGATACGCCATCGGCGACCGACCGCGCTGTGCCGGGCGCGGGCGGGCGCAGCCGCAAATGCAGCGCCAGGCCCACCGGCGCCATCGTGAAGCTCAGCCGCTCCTGCGCGTCCCCGCCGTCGGGTGTGCGCACGTCGTGGATGTCGAAGTGGCCCAGCAAGGTGGCCCATGCCAGCTTGATCTCCAGCAGGGCCAGGTAACGGCCCGGGCAGATGCGCGGCCCGGCGCCGAACGGCATCGAGACGCGCCGGGCGGAGTGGCCGGCCTGGGCGAACGGGCCCGCCGCACCCGGGCTGGCCGGGCTGGCCGGGCTGGCCGGGCTGCCATCCCCCAGCCAGCGCTCGGGCTCAAACGCGCTGGCCCGCAGCACATGCTGCTCGCTCACCGCATCACGCCGCAGCATGCCGATCACCACCATGCCGGCCGGCACCTGCACATCGCCCAGCACGGTGTCGCGCAACGCCTGCAGCGGCAGTTGCGGCGCCACCGGCTTGAGCCGCATCGTCTCCAGCGCGCAGGCCTCGACAAAATCAAGCTGGCCCAGCTGGGCCAGCGTGGGCGCCGGTGGCGGGCCCGACAGCGCATCGCCACAGACGCGCCGCACCTCGTCGGTGGCCCGCGCCAGCGCGGCCGGGTGGCGCCACAGCAGGTGCACCATCCAGGCGATGGTGTTGGCGGTGGTGTCCTCACCGGCCAGCAGCATCGTCAGCACATTGCCGGCCACCTGGGCGTCGTCGATGCCGCTGCCGGGCTGGTCGGCGGCAGCGATCATCGCTTCGAGCAGGTTGTCGGGCTGCTGGCGCAGGCCGGGCTGGGCCTGCAGGCGGGCACGGGCCTGGCCGATGAAGCCGTCCACGGCGGCCAACACCTCGGTGATGCTGTGCGCCAGCTGCCGGTCGGCCGGTGAGCGCCACAGCCGCCAGGTGGGCAGTGGCGCCAGGATGCGCTTGAACAGCGCCGGGAACAATTGGTCCAGGTGCTGCTGGATCACGCTGTGCCCGGACTCCAGCGTATTGACGTCGGCACCAAAAGCCAGGCCGGCGATGGTGTCTACCGTGTAGCGCATCAGGTCGGCCTGCAGGTCGATGGCCGTGCCCTGCCGGGCAGCGGTCTGCCAACGCCTGCACAGCCGCTGCGCCACCTGCGCCATGGCCGGAAAGTAGCGCTTGACATGGGCCGGGTCGAACCCCGCCATCACCATGCGGCGCTGCGCCCGCCAGGTGTCGCCGTTGGCACCGAACAGCCCCACCGGCAGGCCCATCTCCAGCCAGATCTCCAGCAGCCGGGGGGTGCGGCCAAAGCCGTCGGGCCGGTCACGCAGCATCGCCGCCACCACGGTGTGGTCGCCCACCACCAGCACCTCACGCGGGCCCAGCTTGAGCCGGAAGTACGGGCCGTACTGCTGGCACCACTGCTCGAGCTGTAAATGCAGGCGCGGCGCGTCGATTTGCAGCAGGTTGCCCAGCACCGGCAGGCGGCGCGGGCCGGGCAGGTCAGCGTAGCGGCGCAGGGTGCGGGGCGGGGCCGGGGCCGGGGCTGGGGCCGGGGTGGCGGCGGTCATGGGCCCGGCTCAGTCGGCCGCCAGATCGGCCAGGCTGGGCCCACGCGACACCTCGGGCGTGGTGGGCGGGGCCCAGCTCACGCCCTCCTCAGCCGCCCAGCGCGCCAGGCTGCCGTCGGCGCGCGCGCTGTCGATGGCCCGGTCAAGCGCGTCACGCACCGCAACCGCGCTGTCGAGCGTGACAAAGCCCAGGTTGATGCCGATGGGCCGGCGGTAGCCAGCGGCCACCAGCGGGCTGCCAGGATGGGCCAGCCGCCAGCCGTCAAACAGCGCCAGCGGCAAAAAAGCGGCGTCAAAGCGCCGCGGCGCGGCGGCATCGGCCGGCCGCACCAGCTCGGCCAGTACGTCTTCACGCTGCGACAGCGACACCAGCCGCGCGCGCAACGCGCCGTTGCGCCAGGTCATGCCCACCGCGCTGGCCAGCGTGCCGCTGACGGTGCCCAGCCGGCGCTCGCCCAGATCGGCCAGGTGCCGCAGCGGCGCCGCGCCGCCCGGCTGCACCACGCCCAGCACCACCGCCTGGTAGGCCCGGCTGGCCAGCAGCGTGCCCAGCGGCACAAAAGGCCGATCCCGCTTGCGCTTGGCGCCGGGGTAGTCGGGGGTGCGCGACGTGGGCCGGGTGGGCGGCCCGACATCGGTGACGAGCAGCGGAAAGCCGCTGGCGGCCTCACACACGCCCGACGACAGCAGGGCGTTGACCTCGTGCGTCAGCGCGCTTTCTTTCTCGTAGCTGGTCTCGAACAGCACCACCGCCAGCGCGCGCCCCAGCTGCGCGGCGGCCGCCTGGGCGATGCGCACATCCAGGCCGCGTGGCTGGCCGAGCGCCGCGTACGACAGCGGCGCGTTGTCGGCCGACATGCACACGGTGAGCGCGGCCAGCGGCGCGGCGCCGGCCGGACCGGCCGCCCCCAAGATCACGGCGCTCACGGCGCTCACGGCGCGCAGTGCGGCCATGCGGCCCGGCGGCGCCGGCCAGCCCCGTGCGCGGTGCCGCCCGGCGCCGCCGGGCTCAAGGTTCTTTGCCACCACGGCTCCCCACGTAGGCCCAGAGATGGGCCAGTTGCTCGGCCGACAGCGCATCTTTGAACGACGGCATATTGCCTTTGCCGTCGGTCACGCTGCCGACAAACCGCTCAGGCTGATCGACCGGAAACTTGCGCAAATCGTAAGTCGTGACCCCGGCGTTGACCATGTTGCGGCCGTGGCATTGCGCGCAGGTGCGGTCAAACTGCGCCCGCCCCAGGGCGATCTGGTCGGCCGCAAAGCGTGGGCCGCTGGCGGGCGCTGCCGTATCGGCCGGGGTCTGGGCCTGCGCTGGCAGCGCCAGCCCTGCCAGCGCCAGCGCGGCCAGCGCCGATCGCAGTCGAGCGCCCCCAAATAGGCGCCGCAGAGCCGGCTTGGCCGGGCCATTGGCGGCTGCCCCCTGGGGCGAGCGCCGCAGGCGCTTCGGGGCGGTCAAGGAATCTTGAACGTCCACACCGAGCCGCCGGCCGGCGTGCTGGCCATGCGCTCGTCCCCCAGCAGCGCCCACACGCCGCCGGCACCCACGGTGATGCTGACGTACTGCGTGCCGCCCTGCTCCCACGTGACCGGCAGGCCGATGATGCCGGAGCCGGTCTGGAACTCCCACAGCTTCTTGCCGTTGTCGGCGTCCACCGCCATAAATTCCCCGGTGGCCGCGCCGGTGAACACCAGCCCGCCGCCGGTGGACAAAGTGCCGGCCATGCTGGGCTGGCCGGGCCAGGCCATCTGCCACTTGCTCTTGCCCGTCATCGGGTCGATGGCGCTCAGGTAGCCGTGCGGCGCGTCTTTGGGAAAGTTGACACCGCGCATGTTCATGCCCAGATACCACTCACCACGCTTGTACTCGGGCTTGACGATCTGGTACGGCCACGACATCGCCAGCGTGTTGGCATACGCCAGGCCGGTGGCGGGGTTCCAGGACATCGGCGTCCAGTTCTTGCCGCCCAGCACCGACGGCCAGACCTCCTCGTCACTGCCGGCGCGGATGCGCTTGGTCACCTCAGACTCCACCGGCCGGCCCGTGGCCATGTCGATCTTGTCGGCCCAGTTG
>JANMKO010000076.1:0-3650 GCA_031372085.1 Betaproteobacteria bacterium | reverse complement strand
CGACTACTTTGCCGACATGGGCCTGCCGGACGACCTGCTGAGCATCGAGAAGCTGGACGCGCTGACCGTCAAGATCACGCTCAAAAAGCCCAACGTCACGATGCTGGCCAATCTGGCGATGGATTTCGCCAGCATCGCGTCGGCCGAGTACGCTGATTTTTTGCTCAAAGCGGGCAAAAAAGAGCAGTTTGACCAGCAGCCGGTGGGCACCGGGCCGTTCTCGTTTGTCACCTACCAGAAGGATGCGGTCATCCGCTTCAAGGCCAACCCGGCGTACTGGGGTGAAAAGGCCCTGGTCGATGACCTGGTGTTTGCCATCACGCCCGACCCCACCGCCCGCTACAGCAAGCTCAAGACCGGCGAATGCCACTTTGTCATCGCGCCGCGCCCGGCCGATTTGCCCGAGATGCAAAAAGACGCCGCCCTCAAAGTGATCAATGCGCCGGGCCTGAACATCGCTTACTGGGCCTTCAACACTCAAAAGCCGCCGTTCGACAAAAAAGAGGTGCGCCAGGCCATGAGCATGGCCATCGACAAGGCCGCGATCATCAAGGATGTCTACCTGGGCGCCGGCCAGGCGGCCAAGAACTTCATCCCGCCCACGCTGTGGTCGTACAACGACGCGATCAAGGAATACCCGTTTGACGCGGCCAAGGCCAAAGCCATGTTGGCCGCAGCGGGCGTCAAGACGCCGCTGGACATCGATCTGTGGTACATGCCGGTGCAGCGGCCGTACAACCCCAACGCCAAGCGCATCGCCGAGATGATGCAGGCCGACCTGGCCAAGATCGGCGTCAACGCCAAGCTGGTCACTTACGAGTGGGGTGAGTACCGCAAGCGCATGCAGCAGGGTGAGCACACCACCGGCATGCTGGGCTGGACGGGTGACAACGGCGACCCGGACAACTTCTTCTTCCTGCACGGCTGCGACGCCGCCCGCCCGGGCGGCCAGAACCTGAGCAAATGGTGCAACAAGGCGTTTGACGAGCGGCTTGAAAAAGCCCGCACCATTGCCGATGTCAAAGAGCGCAGCAAGCTGTACCAGGAGATGCAGGCCATCGAGCATGAGGACGCACCCGACTTCAAGATCGCCCACTCGGTGGTGTATGAGGCGATGCGCAAAGAGGTGTCGGGCTACAAGCAAAGCCCGTTTGGCTCACACCAGTTCAACGGCGTGGAGTTGAAGTAGTCTGGATGCGCCGATGCACTGCAATGCAACACAATGACCTACACTGTGTTGCATTGCAGCCCGCGAGAAAGTTCACCATGGCCGAGTTAATTGATACCGCCGCGCCCACCACCAAAGACAGCCAGGTCAGCCTGCGCCTGCCCGGGGAGCTGAAAGCCCGCATCGAGACCTACGCCGTGATGACTGGCCGCAGCAAAAGCCATGTGGCGATGGAGGCGCTGGCCAGCTACCTGGACTGGCGCCTGCCGCAGGTGGCCGATCTGCAACAGGCGGTGGCGGCGGCGGACCGGGGTGAATTTGCCAGCGACGATGAGGTCAAGGCTGTTTTTGACCGCTACACCGTGCCGCGCCCGGCATGAATTTGCGCTGGTCGCGCCGTGCGCTGGCCGATCTGCAACGGCTGGCCGAGCGCATCGAGGCCCATGACAAACCGCTGGCGGCCCAGGCCTTTGTGGATGCCATCCGCGAGAAAGTGCGCCGGCTTGAAGACTTCCCGCTGTTGGGCCGCCAGGGCCGGCTAGAGGACACCCGAGAGCTGATCGTGCACCGCAACTATTTTGTCAGCTACCGGCTGCGTGCTGACGAGGTGCAACTGCTGCAAATCTGGCATGTGGCGCGTGAGCGGCGCGGCTGATCCCGGCATTGTCGAATGCTCACCTACCTGCTGCGCCGCCTGGCGCTGACCATCCCCACCTTCATCGCCTTGATGTTTGTCACCTTTGTGGCGGTGCGGCTGGTGCCGGGTGATCCGGTGGAGGTGCGGGTGGGTGAGCGTGGCATCAGCCCTGAGCGGTTGGCGATGTTCCGCCACGAGCTGGGGCTGGACCAGCCGGTTTGGAAGCAGTTTTTAGACTACAGCTGGCAGTTGCTGCACGGTGACTTTGGCACCTCACTGGCCACCAACCAGGGTGTGCTGACCGAGTTTGCCGCGCTCTTCCCGGCCACCATCGAGCTGTCGATTGCCGGCATGCTGTTTGCGGTGCTGCTGGGCCTGCCGGCCGGCACGATTGCCGCAGCCCGGCGCGGCACCGCGTTTGACCAGACGCTGATGGGTTTGTCAGTCACCGGCTACTCGATGCCGATCTTCTGGTGGGGCCTGCTGCTGATCATGTTCGTGGCCGAGCGCTGGGGCTTGACACCCGTGTCGGGCCGCATCGACCTGATCAAGTACTACTTCGAGCCGGTCACCGGTTTTATGGTCATCGACGCCTGGCTGTCGGGCCAGGCCGGTGCGGTGAAAGACGCGCTGCACCACCTGGTGCTGCCGGCCATCGTGCTGGGCACCATTCCGCTGGCGGTGATTGCCCGCATGACACGGTCGGCCATGCTGGAGGTGCTGAGTGAGGACTATGTGCGCACCGCGCGCGCCAAAGGCCTGGCCGCCTGGCGGGTGATCGGCCTGCATGCGCTGCGCAATGCGCTGATCCCGGTGGTCACCATCATCGGCTTGCAGGTGGGCGCGCTGATGGCCGGCGCGGTGCTCACAGAAACCATCTTCTCGTGGCCGGGCGTGGGCAAATGGCTGATCGAGTCGATCTCGCGCCGCGATTACCCGGCGCTGCAGGGCGGGGTGATGCTGATCTCGTCGGTGGTGATCGGCGTCAACCTGCTGGTGGATCTGACCTACGGCCTGATCAACCCGCGCATCCGGCATGGCTGATACCGCCTTGCCTGCCGCTGTGATCGAGCCGGCGGGCCTGGCGCCACTGCCGCCGCTGCGCGCCTTCTGGGCCGCTTTCAGTGAGAACCGGGGCGCGGTGGCCGGGCTGGCCGTGGTGGCGGTGATCGTGTTTCTGGCGCTGTTTGCCGACCTCGTCGCGCCGTACTCACCCACCGAGCAGTTCCGCGACGCGGTGCGGGCCCCGCCGATGTGGGCCGACGGCGGCACGTCGCGCTTCATCCTGGGCACCGACAGCCTGGGCCGCGACATGCTCACCCGGTTGATCCACGGCGCGCGCATCTCGCTGTTCATCGGGCTGGCGGTGATGGGGGTGTCGTTTGTCATCGGCGTCGCGCTGGGCCTGGCCTGTGTGTCGTTCGACAAAGTGCTGGGCCAGACGGTGGATGTGTTGATCACCCGGGTGATGGACCTGATCATGGCCGTGCCCAGCCTGGTGCTGGCCATCCTGGTGGTGGCCGTGCTGGGGCCCAGCCTCACCAACACCATCGTCGCCGTCACCATCGTCTACCTGCCGCGCTACGTGCGGCTGGTGCGGGCGTCGGCCCTGGCCGAGCTGGGCAAGGATTACGTCACCGCCGCCCGGGTGGCCGGCGTCGGCCCGCTGCGGCTGATGCTGTTCACCGTGCTGCCCAATTGCCTGTCGCCGCTGATCGTGCAGGCCGCACTCGGCGTGTCGGATGCGATTCTTGAGGCGGCCGCGCTGGGTTTTCTCGGCCTGGGCGCGCAGGCGCCCACGGCAGAGTGGGGCACGATGCTGGCCGATGCGCGTGAGTTCATCCG
>JANMKO010000070.1:0-5395 GCA_031372085.1 Betaproteobacteria bacterium | reverse complement strand
CCTGCAAAACTCACTGCTCACGCTGCGCGATCTGGCGCTCACCGCCGGCCCGTTTGTGCTGCTGGCCGCCGCCCTGCTGGTGGCCGCCTACTGGGTGCTGCAACCCACGCCGCCGCGACGGGTGGTGCTGGCCACCGGGGTGGACCAGGGTGCGTATGCCGAGTTTGGCAAACGGTATGCCGATCTGCTGAAGCAACACGGCATCCAGGTGGTGCTGCGGCCCACCCAGGGCGCGGCCGACAACCTGGCGCTGCTGCGCGACCCCGCGTCGGGCGTTGACCTGGCTTTTGTGCAGGGCGGCGGCGATGCGCAGACCGATACCGATACCGACCACAACGCCCAGGCCGATGCCCACCTGGTCTCACTGGGCAGCATGTTTTATGAGCCGGTGTGGCTGTTCTACCGTGAGGCCGCGGCGCAGCGGCTGGTCAAAGGGCCGCAGCTCAGCAGCCTGTCGCAGCTGGTGGGCGCGCGGCTCAACATTGGCGCGGCCGGCAGCGGTGCACCGCCGCTGCTGCGCCGCCTGCTGGCGGCCAACGCCATCGCGCCGGCTGCCATCACGCTGCTGCAACAACCCACCACACCGGCGGTGGTCGATTTGCTGGAGGGCCGCATCGACGCACTGGCACTGGCGTCGGCGCCTGAGTCGCTGATGGTGCAGATGCTGCTGCAAACCCCGGGCATCCGGCTGTTCGACTTTGCCCAGGCCGAGGCCTATTCGCGCCGCTTCCCGTTCATCAGCCCGGTGCAGCTGCCCCGCGGCGTGGTGGATCTGGCGCGCGACCTGCCGGCGGCTGACGTGCGGCTGGTGGCGCCCACCGCCGCGCTGCTGGCGCGCAACAGCCTGCACCCGGCGCTGGCGCAGTTGTTTGTGCAGGCCGCGCAGCAGGTGCACGGCGGCGCTGGCTGGTTTGCGCGCAAGGGCGATTTCCCCAACGCCGGCAATACCGAGTGGCCGCTGGCGGCCGAGGCGCAGCGGCTGTACCGCAACGGCGTGCCGTGGTTGCAGCGCTACCTGCCGTTCTGGCTGGCCAACCTGGCCGACCGGATGTGGGTGGTGCTGCTGGCCATCGTCGCGGTGCTGATCCCGCTGGCCCGGGTGCTGCCGCCGCTGTATGAATTTCGCATCCGCTCGCGCGTGTTCCGCTGGTATGCGCAGCTGCGCGCGGTGGAGTCGGCGCTGGGCCAGCGCAGCAGCGCCGCGCTGCTGGCCGAGCTGGACCAGATCGAGGCCCATGTCGGCCACATCAGCATGCCGCTGAGCTACACCGATGAGCTGTACACGCTGCGGGGCCACATCCAGATGGTGCGGCGCCGCCTGCAGGCGGCCTGATCGGCCGGGTTTTGCCAGCCGGGCGGCCGGTAACACAGTGAGCGCCAGCGCACAGAGCGGGCGCCGGCCCGGGGCGTACCATGAAGCGTTTTCCCGTCAACTTGCAAAGCCCGATGTCAAGCGCCAACCCAGAGGGTCGTTCGATCACCGCCCCGCTGGCCCACCGGGTGGCCGCAGGTGCGGACGCGGCGCAGATCGCCAGCGCTGTGGTCAACGTGTGGCATGAGATCGACGACGCACTCACCCCCATCGTCGGCGCCGGTGGGGTGGTGGCGCTGTACCAGCGCAGCTTGCACCTCACCGCCGCCGCCTACCCCGGGCTGGCCTTGAAAGCCAACGGCGGCGGCCCCGCCCAACTGCAATCGCTGCTGGCCCAACAAAACCCGGCCGACGCGGCCGCCAGCGGCAGCGCGTTTTTGCTCACCTTCCACGGCCTGCTGTCCAGCCTGGTCGGGCCGTCACTTACCGAGCGCTTGCTCCGGTCCGTCTGGGCCCCCCTCTCAAGCGGGCCGCCCCCGCAGGACTCTCCATCATGACCACCAAAGTAACCATCAACCGACTGGCCACCGGTGTGCCCGGGCTGGACACGGTGCTCGGCGGCGGCTTGCCCGAGTTCTCGTTCAACCTGATTGCCGGCCAGCCCGGCTGCGGCAAAACCACGCTGGCGCACCAGATCATGTTTGCGCTGGCCACGCCCGAGCGCCCGGCGATCTACTTCACCGTGCTGGGTGAGCCCCCGCTCAAAATGCTGCGCTACCAGCAGCAGTTTGATTATTTTGATGCCGAGGCGCTGAACCACTCAGTGCGCTTCATCAGCCTGTCTGAAGACGCGATGGCCGGTGAGCTTGACCGGGTGCTGCGCCGCATCGTCGAAGAGGTGACCACGCACAGCCCGGCGCTGGTGTTTGTCGATTCGTTCCGCTCGGTGGTGATGGCCACCGAGTCGGCCGACAAGCCCTACATCGGCCTGCAGCAGTTTGTGCAGCAGCTGGGCATGCTGATGACGAGCTGGCAGGCCACCACCTTCTTGATCGGCGAGTACTTCACCGAGACCGACGCCAACCCGGTGTTCACCGTGGCCGACGGGCTGATCTGGCTGCGCCAGAGCGTGCAGCGCAACTCGATGGTGCGCAAGCTGGAAATCTTGAAGATGCGCGGCCAGCCCACGCTGCCCGGGCTGCACACCTTCCGCATCAGCAACGCCGGCTTTGAGGTGTTTGCGCCGGCCAGTGCGGCGCCGCCACAGATGTTGGCGGTGGCGGCGGTGGACGGCATCGACGGGATCGACGGGATCGACGGCGCCGACGGACAAGGCCACGGCCACGCCCATGTCAACGGCAACGGCAACGGCAACGGCAACGGCAAGCTGGCGCATGCGGCCGGTGACCACGCCCGGCTGTCGATGGGCGTGCCGGGCCTCGATGAGATGCTGGGCGGCGGCCTGCCGCGCGGCTATTCGCTGCTGGTGGCGGGGCCGTCCGGCTCGGGCAAGAGCATGCTGGCGTCGGCGTTTCTGGCCGAGGGCGCGCGCCGCGGTGAGGCCGGCGTGATCGCGGCGTTTGAGCAGCACTCGGGCCAGTCACGCAACCCGGTGGTGTCGGCCCTGGTGGCCAGCGGCCAGGTGGGCCTGGTGGACAGCCGGGCCACTGACTTGTCGATCGACGAGGTGGTGTTTTTGCTGCTGCGAGAGATCCACCGGCTCGGCGCCACCCGGGTGGTGATCGATTCACTGTCGGGCTTTGAGCTGGCGCTGGCGCCCACCTTCCGTGAGGATTTTCGAGAATCGCTGTCGCGCCTGGTCACCACGCTGGCCGGCGCCGGCGTCACCGTGCTGATGACGTCCGAGCTGGAAGACCGCTACATCGATTTGCGCTTCTCGCCCTACGGCACGGCCTTCATGACCGACGCCATCATCGTGCAGCGCTACATCGAGGTGGACAGCCAGTTGCTGCGGGTGATGGCGGTGGTCAAGGTGCGGGCCAGTGCGCATTCCAACCAGTTGCGAGAGTTCATCATCGACGCGGACGGCGTGCAGATCGGCCAGATGCTGGCCGACCAGGAGGGCCTGCTGGGCGGCCGGCCCACCCGCAAACCCGCCGTTGAGCTGCCTGGCGCCTAACCCACCCGGCCGCACCCTGCCACCGTGACAGCGCCCCCTGATCTGCCGCCCGGCGCAGCGGCCACCGCTGAGCCGGCGGCATTGGCTGCCAACACCAGCGCCCCCAGCGCCGACCTGGCCCGTGTGCAGGCCAAGGTGGACGCGGCGCGTGCGCTGCTGGTGCGCATGCTGCAAGACTTGATGGTGTTCGAGAACCAGCGCAGCCCGGGCGCCACCGCCCACCTGGTGGAGGCCAATGAGGCGCTGGTGGTGGCCGCGCTGCGCAGCCAGACCGACGCTGAGGCCGCCGCCAAGGCGCTGGCCGACACCGCGCGGGCACTGGCCGACGCCGCCCGCCTGTCCGAGTTGGACGTGCTCACCCAACTGCCCAACCGGGTGCTGCTGCGCGACCGCTTCAGCCATGCCATCGCCCAGGCCAAGCGCCACGGCAACCGGCTGGCGGTGCTGTTTGTCGATCTGGACAACTTCAAGCAGATCAACGATGTGCACGGCCACACCACCGGCGACGAAGCGCTGCGCTGGGTGGCGGCCATCCTGCTGGCATCGGTGCGTGAGGCCGACACTGTCAGCCGCTACGGCGGCGATGAGTTTGTCGTCCTGCTCACCGACCTGGCCCAGCCCGCTGACGCCGTGCGGGTGGCTGAAAAACTGCTGGCCGCGCTGGCGGTGCCCAGCGAGGTGCGCGGCACACTGCTGCACATCAGCGCCAGCATCGGCATCAGCTTGTACCCCGACGACGGCACCGACGGGCCGCAGTTGATCAGCCGGGCCGACGCCGCGATGTACCAGCGCAAGCGCCAGGCGGCGGGCGGGCTGGCACGCCACGGCCAGGTGGTGCGGGAGCTGCCTGCGGCACCGGCACCGGCACCCGCACCTGCGCCGGCAGGCGGGCCCGTGCCGGCGCCCGGGGCGCTGCCGCACGCGCTGGCGCTGGCCGCGCAGGTGCGCCACCACGCCGAGCTGCGTGAGGCCAATGAGCAACTGGTGCTGGCCGCGCTCAGCGCGCAAGCGCTGCAAGCCGCTGCCGAGCAGGCGCAGCGCCAGCAGATCGCGCTGCTGGCGGTGGTGATGGACGAACTGCGCAACCCGCATGCGCCAATCCGCGTTGCTGCGGCCATGCTGGGCCGGCCGGACGCCGAGACGCCGTTGCTGCCCCGGGTGCAAGCGCTGGTCAACCAGCGGGCCGCGCAGGTGCTGCACCTGCTGGCCGGGCGCGCGGGCCAGGCTGACGCACCGGCGGCCGGCGCCGCACTGCTGCTGGCGCGCAGCGAGCTCAACATGGCGGGCCTGATCGACAACGCGGTGTCGGCCTGGCGCCCGGTGATGGCCGCACGCGGGCAGACGCTGGAGCTGCACTTGCCGCCGGGTGCGCTGCCGCTGCACGGTGACGCCGCCCGCCTGGCCCAGGTGTTGAACAACCTGCTGGACAACGCCAGCAAATACACGCCCGACGGCGGCCGGGTGCAGCTGCTGGTGGGCTTGAGCGACGACGCGATGCTGATCACCGTGACGGACAACGGCATCGGCATCGGTGAGCTGGCGCTGGCCGGGCTGTTTGAGCCGTTTGTGCAGGACGCCCCGGCCACCGGCCTGAACGGCGTGGGCCTGGGCATCGGCCTGACGGTGGTGCGCACCATCGTCGAGGCGCACGGCGGCAGCGTGACGGTGCGCAGCGCCGGCAGTGGGCAGGGCAGCCAGTTCAGCGTCACGCTGCCGCTGGCGCGTTGACGGCGCAGCGGCACCGCCCAGGAGCCTGTCGGGCTTGGGGATCGTCGGCTGCGAAACGGCCTCAGCGGTCCTTTTTTCACCGGCTTCTTGTCCCATAGCTGGGCTATGGGCCTGCAAATCCGGCAAAAACTGTCCTCGCTGGGGCCGCTTCTCGCTATCGACGCCCCAAGTCCGACAGGCTCCCAGCGGGCCGTGCGCTGGAACACCGTCAACTG
>JANMKO010000066.1:0-1879 GCA_031372085.1 Betaproteobacteria bacterium | reverse complement strand
AGCGCTGCGCGCACCGGCCGCCCCGCCATCGCCATCGCCACCACCGCCACCGCCACCGCCACCGCCGCCACGGTCGTAGCCGCCACCGCCCCGGCGCCGCGCGGGTTGGACGGGTACGAGGCATTGCAGAACGGCGCGCGTGAAGTCCCACCCGCCCCCGCCCCGGCGCCGCGCGTGCTGGTGCGGCGCGAAGACTTCCACATCGCGCGCCGGGCCCAGCGCCGCGAGACCACCACGGTGTTTGTCGTCGATGCATCGGGCTCGGCCGCGCTGGCCCGGCTGGCCGAGGCCAAGGGCGCGGTTGAGCTGCTGCTGGCCGACTGCTATGTGCGGCGCGACCGGGTGGCGCTGCTGGCGTTTCGCGGCCACGGCGCCGAGCTGGTGCTGCCGCCCACCCGCTCACTGGTGCGCGCCAAGCGGGCGCTGGCCGGCCTGCCCGGCGGTGGCGGCACGCCGCTGGCCAGCGCGCTGGACGCCGCCGTGCTGCTCACCGGCGCGATCCAGCGCCGGGGCGGCACGCCGTTGCTGGTGCTGCTCACCGACGCCCGGGCCAACATCGCCCGTAACGGCCAGCCGGGCCGCGAGCAGGCGCTGGCCGATGCCATCAGCAGTGCCCGCCGGCTGCGCGCCGCCGGCATTGGCGCACTGCTGGTCGATACCTCGGCCGTGGCCCGGCGCGCCAGCGGCGCAGCGCCCGGCGCGGCGGGCGGCGTTGTGGCCGGCGCCGCCCCCAGCGCCGCCCGCCAGGTGGCCGACGCGATGGCCGCGCTTTATTTGCCGCTGCCGCAAGTCAGCGCCGCCGGGCTGTCGCAGCTGGTGCAAACCCTGGGCGCGACCCGGCAAACACCACGCTGAGCCGGGCCCGGCCCGGTTTTGCCGGTGGCGGTCATGCCGGCCGGCCCGCCAGCGGGCAGCGCGGCAAGCCGGCGCCACCAGACCGCGCGGCCGGCCGCTGTCAACCGCTGCTCGGTGGGGTCAGCGGGGTCAGCGGGGTCAGCGAGGTCAGCGAGGCCAGTAGGGTCGGCGGGGCCAGCGGGGCCAGCGGGGCCAACCTGGCCAGCAGCCAGTCGGCCACCGGGGCCGGTGCCTCCTCATGCGCCAGGTGGCCCAGCCCGGCCAGCACCGTCACGCCCGTGCCGGGCAGGCGCTGGCGCACCCGCTGCGCCTGGGCCGGCGCCACGGTGCCGTCCTGCCCGCCCACCAGCAGGTGCAACGGCATGGCCAGGCCCGGCAGGTCTGACCACAGCGTGGGCAAATCCCAATCCGACATCATCGCCAGCGCACCGGCCACATGGGCCGGGCTGCGGATCAGCTGGCCATAAAGCCGCAGGCCGTCCGCGTCCAGCCGCGAGCCGGTGGACCGCAGCAGCCGCCGCACCGCCGAGCCGTCGCGCGCGCTGCGCGCAAACAGCCAGGGCAGCAGCGGCCGGCGCGCCAGCCAGCGCGCCACCGGCACCAGCACCGGCGCGGCCAGCCCGCCAAAAGGCAGCAGCGCGGCGTTCAGGCCCAGCAGCCGCTGCGGCGCCAGGTGGCCGTCCAGCACCGCGCGCAGCGCCAGCGCCGCACCGGCCGAGTGGCCCACCACCACGCTGGGCGGCCGGCCCAACGCAAGGGCCAACGCCCCCAGCGCGGCGGCCATGCCGGCCAGCGATTGGCGCTGCGCCGGTAGCGCGTCGCTGAAGCCGTGGCCCGGCAAGTCAGGCACCACCAGGCAGGCCCACGGCGCCAGCAGCTGCAGCAGGTGGCGGAACGAGTGGCTGGCCGCGCCGGTGCCGTGCAACAGCCACAGCACCGGCCGCTGCGGATCGGCCGGCGCGGCGCCGCCATCCATCACCTGCACATGCCAGCGCTGGCCGCCGGCCAGCACAAAGCGGCTGGC
>JANMKO010000063.1:0-15916 GCA_031372085.1 Betaproteobacteria bacterium | reverse complement strand
GGCGGCCGCATGATCGACGCGATATTGACCAACACCATGCTGCCCGATATCAGCCGTGAGTTTTTGACGCGCATGGTGTCAGGCCAGACCGTGCAGCGTGTCGCGGTGTCGGCAACGGCCGAGGGTTTTGCCTACGATTTTGATTGAGTCAGCCCCGGGCAGCGGCCAGGGGATTTGTCAATGGCCGGGCTGGTGGGCATTGGAGAGCGGGCGACATGGTTGACTGGAACCAGACATTCAAGGCCGAATACGCCTACGTGCGCACCTTCCTGGCCCACGAGGCGACCTGCTCCAAGGCCTGGCAGCCGCTGGTTCGCGACCTGTACACACTGATGGACACGGAGGGCTTCGACCCAGGCCGTGCCTCGGCCCTGGCCGATCTGCGCAAACAGGTGACACAGGGCGAAGGCAATGTAGTCGGCCACAAGAAAATCACCGAGGACAAAGGCATCCTGACGGCAGTCGGGGCGACTAGGCATTTACCTTCCAGTCACGCGGTGAAGCCATGGGCACGGTGAATGGCCCCCATGCCGGGTTTGCGGGCAGTGCGGCCATCCGCAACGCCGACAGTTGGGCGTTTTTCTGTGCCGGTTGCGCCGGTGTGCTGACCGACGGTGAACGCAACATGGCCCTGAAAATCATATGAGGCCACGGCGCGCCGTCGCGCTGGTCGCGGCGGTGGCCGCCGGGCATCGACGCAGATCTCGGGCCCGCCTGCCAGTGCACCTGCACGGCCACCGGCGACGCCCAAACCGCCGCCGGAATAACAGGCGATATCCCTGTAACCCTGATCCGGCACCCCTTTGTCAAACGGAGAATGCAGCATGCAAGTCACGATCAACAACGACGCCACCCAGTGGATCGCCGCGCAAACCCAAAAGCAGATCAACGCCTACAACACCAAATGCCAGGAGGCCGTCAACGATGACCTGGGCACCTGGCGCAATGTCGGTGGCGGGCTTTACGACTACCACATCAGCGGCGATTTCCGGATGGTGGCGAAAAAATCGGGTGGCATCAATGTGAATGCGACCGATACTTTCAATGTGCTGGCCATTTACCGCCACGCCAAAAAGGGCAAAGAATGGGTCGCGGGCCAGAAGGTGCCCGCTTACGGTTAAAGCCCGCCGTCTGCCGCGCAGGTTGCCCCGCATAAGCTCCACAAGGCCAGCCACCATGAATCGCGTTACCCGCACGCCGACCGTTTGGCCTACTTTTGTATTGACGTGCTGGGCAGCGTGCCCCAGCGCGCCGCGACCGAAGCGCTGTCATGAAACCGTGGCCGCCCAGCGGGGCAAAAGCAGCCTGGCCGCTGTGCGCCGCTGCACAGGCTGCGCCCGCATCAGCAGGCCGCCCATTGACCGGTAACAGCGCAGCATCACCAACGAAGGAGACCACGATGGAGTCTGCAAAAAGGCGTGCGCCCCCCGCCCGGCCCGTCAGCCAGCTCGTTTTGATGCCCAGGCCGGCATGCTGATGGCCACCGATGAGCGCCAGCGGCGTTGGCGCATCAACCCGGTGGTCGGCAACGCGGCGCCGCGTGCGCCCGCGCCTGCGCGGCCAGCCGCACAGCGCGCGCTGGCCCAGGTGGTTTGAGACCCGGTCGGGGGTGAGCCGATGTTGTGTGCGTGGAGCCAATGCACCGGCTGCAACAGCCCGGTGCGGGCGGGGGACCCAACCGCTGCCCGGCAGTGGGTGAGCCGGTTTGTCGGTGACGATCCGGGCATGGCGCGGCTGCGGCTGCTGGCGATATCGATTGGCGCGGAAGCGTCGCCGGCCAGGGCCGACGACCAGGCCCTGCTGGACCAGATCGCCGCGGGCATCGCTGCGGGATCGGTGCGGGTTTGCGGCGCCGCCAGCACACTGCGGCTGTACGGGCTGGTGGCGTCGCCGGCCAGGGCGTCGGCAGCCCCCGCGCCAGCGGCGCCGCCCAGGGCAGTATCGGCAGTGGCGGCGGCGGCAGAGACCACCTTCGGGCCAGATCTGGCGGTCGCAGCGATGGTGGCGGTACTGGTGCAGGCCGCCCAGCAGGGCGTGCCATTCTGTGAAGAATGCGTGAAGGCGGCGGCAAAGCGGGCGGCGGCCCAGGCCGGTGCATGAGTGCTGTGCAGCGCGAGCAAATCCTGCAGGCGCTGTGGCCGCAGGGCAGCCAATCCAGACTGGGCGTCTGGGCCGTGTTGGACTGCGCCCGCGACCCCAAAATCTACCGCGCCCTGCTGGCGTCACGGCTGGAGTTCCGCTGCCTCTACAGCGGCCAATTGCCCCGGGCGCTGGACTTGGTGGCGCCGCAATTGGTGGAGTTGGCGCCAAACAACCGGCTGACAGCCAGCCTGCTTGACGACGGCTGGGGCCAGGCCTGGGGGATATTTTTGAAGATCGACGACCCGGCCAATCTGCGCCACCATCTGCGCAAGTTCTTGAAGGTGCAAGACGAAGACGGGCGGCGCCTGCTGTTTCGCTACTACGACCCGCGCGTGCTGCGCGCTTACCTGCCCACCTGCCAGCCCGACGAGTGGCAGCAGGTATTTGGGCCGGTGGCCGCATTTGTCACCGAGGCGGGTGATGGCCAGTCGCTGCTGGAGTTCACGCGCACCAGCACCCAGTTGCTGACGCGGCGCATCGTGTTGGCGCCGCAAGCGATCTCATAGGCGGTTGTTGGGATTTGGTGCGGGCCTGCCGCAAGCCGGCCATTGGCGGGCCGCGCCCGCCCCGGCGCTACTTCAGCATGTCGGTTGACACAATGGCCGCGGTGGCGGGTGCGCTGCGCGTCTCACCGGCGTAGGCCCAGATCGTGTAGGTCTGCGGCACTTTCGACGCCTCGGGCAAGGCAAACAAATCGACCTCAAAATAACCGGTGACGGTGGATTCGACCGCACGGCGGTCAACCCGGTCGTAGCTTGCCACCCGCAATGGCACGACAAATGGGCCGGTCATCAAGTTGCCCGTCATCACCAGCGTGATGGGCACGGCGGCGGTGGCGGCCAATCCATCACCCGCGCCGCCCAAATAGAAAGCCGCGGGCACGGGCAAACGGAAGCTGCCACGCAGGATGCTGTGCGCACCGGGCCGATAAACGCTCACCCGCTCTGCCGCCAGCGCCACGCCAATGCCGGCCGGCAGCGCCACGCTGCGCTCGGATTTGCGGTAATTGGGCCACTGCCCGGCCAGCCCGGGCGCCGGTTGCAGCGCCTTTGGGGCGCCGGTGGTGGCGCGTTGTTGGTCGATAAAGGCGGCCACCACCGGGTCGTGTTCGGCGGCCGCGCCGGACGTGATCTGAAAATGCAGACGGTTTGATGTCTGGCTGTCCAGTATCACGTCCACCAGATAGTTTCCCGCCCGCCAGGGCAGGGCACCCAGCCGCTCGCGTAAATTCACCGTGAATTGCAGCAAGGATTCTGACCGGGGCAGCGCACGGGTATCGGGTGCCGCGCCGGGGTCGGCCGGCTCTTTCGGCTCTTCGACCAAATCGGCAAAGGTCTCGCGACTTTCCAGCCGGGTCGCGACGATCACGCCGGACGCGCTGACAAAGCGCCGGCCACGCACCTCACTGTCGTAGAAATCAAAACCCCATATTTTCTGATCACGGTCTTCATCGATGGCCAGCGGCGACGGTGCGGCCAGCCAGATACCCTTTTTATCGTCGGCGCGCAACAGGCTGGCCACTTTCTGCAGCGCGTCGGTGGTGGGGTTTCGTAAATCCAGGCCGGCGCGCCGGATGGTTTGTTCCATGGTCGTGTCCTTTGGGGCGCGCTTGATACTGGGGGACTCTTGGCCGTGGGCGCTGCACAGCAGCAGACAGGCACCCGCTGCCAAGAGTAACCTGCTCATGTTGACACAGTGGCCACCGGGGTGGCTTTGGCATACGGCTCGCATTTGGCGCAGAATGCCAGCGTCTGGTTTCTCACATCGGTACCACCGCCATACATGATGCAGGTGCACTTGCTGCCGGCGTAGGCGGTGTCGAGTTTCTTCGACGCATCGTTGTAGGTGGCATCATCAATACCGTCGGCACAATGGCCACCTTGGTGGCCCCGGTTGTTGGTATAAAACCGGCCGTGCGGCGGCGCCGTCAAGCCCGGAAATTGCGCCGCGTCCTGCGCGGTTTGCGCAATCGCATGGCCCACCTCATGGATGATCGTGCCGCAAATATCCTTGTCGGGCCGGCCCACGGCCACTACCAGGTGCCGCCCGGCGCCGGTGCACCAGCCGTTGTACCAACCGGCTGAAAATGCCACCTGGTACAAAACCTTGATCGACGCGCCGCCGTCGCTCAGCGCCATGGCGGCAGCCGGCAGCCGAACGAACAAGGTATTGCCGTGGCTCGCATGGTCAATCTTGTAATCTGCCGCTGTGATATCGCCATTGCCGGCGCCGCCCACCTCTTGCCACTTGCACAGTTTGACGGCATCGCTGCCGTCGATCATGTCGAGCGCAAAAAACAGCGCCGAGCCGCCGGCCAGCGTGCCCGGCAAGGCCACGCCCGGCACATTGCCGCCAGCGGGGAAAGCCACCATCCCTTGCACCTGCCCCGTCTTCTTGCCCAGCACAGTGGTTGACGAATCGAATGGCGCCTTGGCGTCGATCTGGACATTGCAGTAAATCAGGTGGGCACAAGGCAAGCTCTCGGATGCAAACCTCGGTTTCAAATGGGCTTTGAACGGCCCGACGTTGTGGATACCGACCACCAGGCTTTTGGCCGGCAGGCCAGTTTTGAGAATGGTGCCATCAACCATCGAGCCCGCCGGTGCCGTTGCTTCATCCACCGTCACCGCGTCGGCCGTGGCTTCTTCAAAATCGATAAAAACCTTTTTGAACCCGGCCTTCGCCAAATCCAGGCTCGGCGCGGTGAGTGCCGCCGTCTTGGTAATTTGCGCATAGATTTTGCGCCAGTTGATGAGCTTCAATTCAGCGTCGCTGGCGGCTGCCGTGCCACCAATCTTGACGGTGCAGGTGTCGCCACCGGCGATGCCCAGATTGACCTCAAAGCTTGCCTTGCCGGCATCGGCGGTCAGCACCACATAGCCTTTTGTGGTTTTGTCAACCACGGTTTTGCCCAACACCGGCAATGCCGCAGACAGCGCCGGCAGCGGCAGGTTGCGCTTGCTTTCACGGCCGAAGATGATTTCAAAGTAGATTTTGTCGCCGCGTTTGCCGGTGTCCGGCGGATCGGCCGTCACGGTGAATACCACCTCATTGCCCCTGGCATCGCAGCCACCGGTTTCCGCGCCGGCCGGATTGGCCGATTTTAGGTTGATCAACTGGATTTTTGCCGGCGCCGCTGCGGCATCGGCGTTGTACGGATCAACATCGACTTGCGGCGTGACAAACTTGGCCTTGATGGCGTGCTCAACCTTCAGCACATGGTCGCGAAACTGCCCTGCGGTTTTTTGCTTGTCCTCCAAAATCGTGAATGACGTGGCCATCACAATCGAATAAGGGGCGCGCGCCAGCAAGGTGATGCCCGATTTTCCGGTGCCGTCGGTTGTGAGTTTCTGGTCGTCTACGCCGGTTTGTTTGACCAGGAACGGGCAGGCCGCCCTCGGTTTGTCGGCCTCGTCGTTGATCAGTATCGCGGCCGATTTTGGCCAGATCGTGGCCTGCAGCAGCAATTTGTTCACGTCTTTGTAGGCACACAGCACGTCGAGATCGTAAAACTCCTCGGTTTTGGCCACGGCCGGGGCCTTCCACTTGACGGTGGCAAACGTACCGTCGGTGGCGGTGACGGTTTGGCTGTGAATCTCCTTGGCCGGGCTGCCCTTCATGAAACTCAGTTTGACCGGCCCTGAGTACGGCGTCACGCCTGCGCCGCCTGTCGGCTGCGCCGCAATATCGATATCAGCATCTTCAAAATATGATTCAGGCATGGCGGGTTCCGTTCATTACGACCTGCGCTCAGGCGCCCGGGTTGGCGGCCGGGTTGGCGCCCGGGTTGGCGGCCGGGTTAGGGGCGTCACTGACCACGGCCACCACGCACAGGTCTTCGGCATCGGTGTCTTCAATCGTGCCGATGGCGTGCAATACATCGGGGTCTTTGTCCTGTGCCAACGCCACGGCCGCCATCATGGCGGGGTCTTCATCGGCCAGGTCCGCGATGACGCCGATGTCGTCTTGCGCGCAAGGCAGCACGGCCCGGTGGGCATCATTCGGCATGGGGGGTTCGCCTTTGCAAGCCCTTTTCGAGCCGGTATCGCCGCCCCGCAATGTCCACGGCCGGGCTGTCCAGAATATCGAGCGCCCAGCGCATGGCCGGCGCCAGTTCCCATTCGGGGCCCAGCCGCAAATCGAGCTGCACGAACCAATGGACATCGTCGTTTTCAGTGATCGCGTAGCCGAGGGCCCGCGCCTGGCAGGCGACGATGCGCGGCCCAAGGTTCTGTGCAGCCGGATAGAGCGCCGAGAAACGCTGGGTCAAGTCATCGACAAAACGCTGCCCGACATCCCGGCCCAGTGCCGCCAACTGCGCGTGCCGAACGGTCAGCATGGGCGGGCGCAGGGCACTGGTGTTGGGCCGGGCTGGGCCAGGCCCCGGGGGCGACCCGGCAGGTGAGTGACCCGGGGGGTGGGCAGCGGGGTCATGCGCTCGCGCCAAAGCCGGCCAGTGCGCAGCCGGGCTCGGCCACCGACTGAAGCCGCAGCACCGTCACCGCATTGCGCTGGCGGTGGCTCATCAGTGGCATCAGCCCCGCCGTCAGCAGCGCTTGCCCGGCCGCGTCGTCCAGCGTCTGCTCGGCGCACGGCTGCAGCGTGGGCTCGCCATCCCGCACCACGGTGTATGCCGGCAGACCGGTGATCTCATGCGCGTCGTCAGGCCCAAAATCCCAACCGTGCGTGGTGAATGAGCGGCCGATCAGCAGCGCACAGGCGAGTGCGCCATTGCCCCACAAGTAGCCGTCGTGCAGCGGTGTGGCGCCGAACTCGTCGAACTTGAAGCGCTCTATCGGATCGCCGCCGTGGCCGTAAGGCAGGCGCAGCAAGACCCGCGGTGCGGCCAGCCCGATCCAACGCGCCACTTCGCTGCGCCGCAGCGCCTGCCAGGTGGCCAGGGCCCCCGGCTCAGCGCTGGCCAGCGACAGGCCGCCGCCCGCCAGCAGCGGCGCACCGGCTTGCGCGGCCAGCACGCCCAGCGCTGCCAACAGCCCGATGTCGGTGTCTGACGGGCCGAAGGTGTACAGCCCGATCAATGCCGACCAGCCAGCGGCGCCCGGTGGCTGCTGCTGGCGCCCGACCAAGGCTTGGTGCAGCCCCGTCAGATCGATCTGCCCTTGCGCGGCCACCACGTCGGCCAACAGCTCGTCGCGCGTCACGTCGAACAAATGCAGTTGAAGGTCAGGCGTCAATTCGAGGCTGGCGATCAGCCACTGAACCCCGCGCCAGGCCGACTCGAGCGCCTGGAATGCAGGCGCATGCAGCAGCGCGCGCATCGCGTCGGCCAGCGCCGCGTCCACTGCGGCCAGGCAGGTGGCCTGTTTTTGCGCGATGTCGGGCACGCTGTGCGGCATGACAAATTGGCGGATCAGCGCATCGACAGCCGTCGCTGCGGCCGGCGCCCCTGGCACGCTGCCGGCGCCGGCCGGTTTGCCGCCCAACAGCTGCGCCAGCAAGTCGTCCCGGGGTGGCGCAGCGGCCGCACGCTGCGCCGGGTCGGCCGACGCCGCTGGCGCCGGCTGCCGCAGCAACTCGGCCGCCGCCTGCGCAAACTGTGCCGGGTCCAGCAAGCGCTGGCGCAGGGCACGCAGGGCGTGGAACATCGGCAGCCGGGCGAACAGTTGATCGGGATGAAAGTCATCGAGTGACTCGAAGCCCAGCGTGTCGCCGTCCAGCGCGGCGCACGGCGCCAGCCGGCGCAGCACCTCATCCAGGTTGTCGAAGTCAACCAGGTGCGTGGGCCGCCCGGCCAAGGCCGGCCGCTGCGCCGCCGCCCGCCCGCTGAAATCACCCATCACCAGCAAGCGCAGCGGCCCCCGATTGCGGATGCGCGGCCCGGTGCTGCGGCTTAAACTGAAATTGAAGTCCATGCGACCTGGCATCCGTGGCGCCGTCGGGCAATCGCGGCGGGTTGATCGTCTTGCAAACCGCGTTGCCTGAATATCCCCAACACTGTGCCCCAACGACCACCACTGAAGCAATCGGTATTCACATGCCATCGCCCCCCCACAGCGCACCCGACTTGTTGACGGCATCGGTCCAGCAGGCGATGCAGTGCCACGCCGCTGGCCGCCTGGACGACGCCAAAACCATCTACCAGCAAGTGCTGGCGCAGGCACCCGACCATCCTGACGCGCTGCATCTGCTGGGTGTGCTGGCGGCGCAGCAGGGCGACCCGGTGCAAGCCCATGGGTTGATCTGGC
The DNA here is from genome assembly GCA_031372085.1 of Betaproteobacteria bacterium. GTDB lineage: Bacteria > Pseudomonadota > Gammaproteobacteria > Burkholderiales > Burkholderiaceae_C > Pseudaquabacterium. The sequence goes on along the minus strand of JANMKO010000063.1, from coordinate 7,568 downwards.
GGGCCATCGCCGCCAACCCCGGTGAGGCGATGTTCCACAACAACCTGGCCAATGTGTGTGTTGAGCGTGGCCGCCTCGATGAGGCCGAGGCGCTGTATGTGCGCGCCATCGAGCTGGACGGGTCGCGCCTGGACGCGCTGAGCAACCTCGGCCTGTTGCTCCGGCGATGCGGGCGCGCTGCCGACGCCGAAAAGCTGCTGCGCAGGGTGGTCGAACTGGCGCCCGGCAACCCCGCCTGGCGGCAGAACCTGGCCAACCTCTACCTCAGCCTGGGCCGTGAAGGCGATGCGCTGCAACAGTGTTATGACGGCTTGGTGGTGGCGCCACGCAGCCAGCCGCTGCGCTCGCTGATGGTGATGGCCTACACCGCGATGGGGCTCAACGACAAGGCCCGGGACGTGCTGATCGCCTGGCAACAGGCCGAGCCTGGCAACCCGTTTCCGCGCCACCACTTGGCCGCGTGCACCGGGCAACAGGTGCCCGAGCGCGCCGCGGACGACTACATCACCGGGGTGTTTGACGCCTTTGCCCGCAGCTTTGATGCCAAGCTGGCCGATCTGTCGTACCAGGCGCCCGGTCTGGTGGCGGCCGAGGTGGCGCGCCGCGCCGGCCCGCCCGGCCGGGCGCTGGCGGTCCTGGACGCCGGCTGCGGCACGGGCTTGTGCGGCCCGTTGCTGGCGCCATTTGCGCAGCACCTGACGGGCGTTGACTTGTCTGAGGGCATGCTGCGCAAGGCCGTTGACCGGCAGGTCTATGACGCGCTGATGCAGGGCGAGCTGGTGGCCTTTCTCGGCAGCCAGCCCGGGGCGTATGACCTGGTGGCGTCGGCCGACACGCTGTGTTACTTCGGCTCGTTGCTGGCTTTCTCGGTGGCCGTGCGGGCGGCGTTGCGCCACGGTGGGCTGCTGGTCTTCACCGTCGAAGCCCATGACGATGATGCGGGCCAGCCCGACTTCATCCTGCACGGACACGGCCGTTATAGTCAAAGCCGGCGTTATGTCGAATCTGCGCTGTGCGGCGCGGGCTTGGTCGGCATCGAGACACAGGCTGTGGTGCTGCGCCAGGAGAGCGGCAAACCGGTTGCCGGCTGGCTGGTTTCGGCCTGCGCCCCACCCACCCGCTGAAACTGAAATCGAGAACCCATGGCGCAACCCAAGCCGCTTCAGATGGTGCTCAACACCAGCGTCGGCGACAAGCTGCTGTTCAGTTCGATGTCAGCGCAAGAAGAGGTGTCGCGCCTGTTTGAGTACCAGATCATCGCCACCTCGGTGGACGGTGCGCTGGCCGCCGATGATTTTCTCGGCAAGCCGGTGGCCGTGTCGCTGCAGGTGGGCGACGCCAGCCCGCGCTGGTTCAACGGCATGGTGTCGTCGTTTGGCATCGACGGCGGTGACGGCCGCTACGTCAGCTACCGCATCACCGCGCGGCCGTGGTTGTGGTTGCTGACGCGGTCGGCCGATCTGCGCATCTTCCAGGGCAAGACGGTGCCCGACATCGTCAGCGCGATTTTTGCCGAGTACAACGGCAGCGTCTCGCTCAAGCTCAGCGGCAGTTACGCGCCGCGCACCTACTGCGTGCAATACCGCGAGACCGACTTCAACTTCGTCAGCCGGTTGCTGGAAGAAGAAGGCATCTTCTACTGGTTTGCCCACAGTGCGGACAAGCACGATCTGGTGCTGGCCGACAGTGCCAGCGCCCACGCTGCGGCGCCGGGCTTCGAGACGGTGCTGTTCCGGGTGCAGCAGCAAGCGCTGGACGAGCAGGCAGCCATCCACCAGTGGCACATGCGCCACGAGATACAGCCCGGCAAGCTGGTGCTGCGCGACTACGACTTTGAGAAACCGGGCACCGATCTCAAGACCGACCCCGCCAGCAGCACCCGCTCACATGCGCAGGCGGGGCATGAGGTCTACGACTACCCGGGCCTGTACACCGACAAATCGGCCGGCGATGACCGGGCCAAGATCCGGCTGGACGAAGCCACGTCGCGCTTTGGCCGCTTCACCGGCCAGGGCAATACGCCCGGCCTGGCCGCAGGCGCCAAGTTTTCACTGGCCGACCATCCGCGCGCCGACCAGAACGCCGCCTACACCGTGCTGGCCACCCAGATCGACATGCAACTGGCGGCCAATGAGACCGGCGGCGCCAAAGAAAGCGGCTTTCTCTGCCGCTTCACCCTGCAGCGCCACGATGAGCCGTTCCGCCCGCTGCGCAGCACCCGCAAGCCGGCGGTGGCCGGGCCGCAAACCGCCGTGGTGGTGGGCCAGGGGGATGCGGGCGACATCGTCACTGACCAATACGGCCGGGTGAAGGTGCAGTTCCACTGGGACCGGGTGGGCCAGCGCGACAACGCCAGCTCGTGCTGGGTGCGGGTGGCGTCGCCGTGGGCCGGCAACGGCTTCGGCATGATCGCCCTGCCCCGGCTGGGGCAAGAGGTGGTGGTTGATTTTCTGGAGGGCGACCCCGACCAGCCGCTGATCACCGGCCGGGTGCACAACGCCGCCCAGATGCCGCCGTATGAGCTGCCCGCCAACGCCACCGTCAGCACCCTCAAGAGCCGCAGCAAGCTGGGCGCCGTTGACGGCTTCAACGAGTTGCGCTTCGAGGACAAAAAGGGCGATGAGTACGTCTGGCTGCAGGCGCAGAAAGACCGTTTCGAGATCGTCGAAGAGACGCTCAAAAGCCAGATCGGCAAACACGAGCACCGCAGCGTCAAGCTCAACCGCAAAGAGCAGGTCGAGGGCGAATACCACCTGATGGTCAGCAAGGGCGTGAAGCAGAAGTTCGATGCCAAGTTCAGCGTGGACACCAAAGAGGACATGCTGCTCAAGGCCGGCGGCTTGTTCAGCCTGAAAACCGGCCAGGACATCACCGCCCAATCGGGCGCGTCGATCTCACTCAAATCGGCCACTGACCTGCACCTCAAGATCGGCGCCAACATCGGCGCCGACGGCGGCCAGAACGTGCACATCAAGGCCGGCATGAATGTCGTCATCGAGGGCGGCATGCAGATCAGCATCAAGGCCGGCGGCTCGTCGATCGTGCTTGGCCCGGACGGCGTGTCGATCACCGGGGCGATGGTCAAGATCAACTCCGGCGGATCGCCCGGCGCGGGGGCCGGCGCCAGCCCGGTGGCGCCCACCGACCCCGAAGCGCCCGAGGCGCCCGAATTGCCCAAAGACCCGCTCACGCACCGCTGAGCGGATGTTGACGAAATGAATGCCACCCGCTGAGCGCCGGGAAACAAAGCCGATGCGTCCGGACGAGACCGAGGCCCTGGAAGCCGTTGCCTGGCGCGCCTTTGTGGCGCAGCTGGCCGATCACCTGGCCGGCCAGTGGCCCGCCCTGCCCGAGCGGCTGGGTGAGCGCTACCCGGCGTTTATCGACCTGGCGGTGCAGCAAGCCGGTGCGCGCGGCCTGCGCCAGGCCGCCAGCGTGGCGCGCTTTGTCAACCTGTGGTTTGTCTGGGGCCCGGCCTACCACGACAAGCCCGGTTTTGAATGGGCCCAAGACATTCTGGCCGGCGCGCCCCGGCGCGAATGGCTGGCGGTGCACCAACTGGTGCAGCGCTCGATGGCCGAATTGCAAGCCCTGCCCGGCAGCCGCATCGAGCCTGCGGCACTGGCCAGCGCCGATGCGCGGCTGCTGGATGCCTTTGGCACGCTGGGCCGGCAGGGCCGCATGCGCGCCGCCGAGCCGCACTTGCTGCCGCGCGCCGCCTGTGATTTTGACGCCGCCGACATCCGGCTGATCGACGACGGCTGGCTCCAGCACTACCGGCTGGGCAGCGCCGACGCCAGCCGTGACGCCCGCCCTGACGCCAACCCCGACGCCAACCCCGACTGGCAGCGGGTCGCGGTGACGCTGCCGCCGCCACTGCGGGTGGACGCCGCGCACCCGATGCCCAAACTGCTGGCGCTGTTGTCCAACGTTGCCGAGCAAGGCCCGCAAGCCCGGCTGCAGGTGCGGGTGCGCCCGCTCACGGTCTGCAACGGTGACGTGCATCCGGTGCTGGGCTTCTCGGGCCCACACGGCCGCTGGGTCTGGACGGGGCATGAGGCCAAGGCCGCCAGCTGGCCGGTGGCCGCGCGTGACCAGCCGCTGCCCGGCCCCGGCCCGGGCTGCCTGATCGCCGAAGAATCGTCGCCCGACCTGCAGCGACTCGAAATCGAGGTCTGCGGCCTGCGCGACCAGGGTGAGGCAGTGGGCAGCCTGCAGGCCACCGTGTCGGTCTGGCCGGCCGCGCAGTGGTGGATCGAGCTCCAGCGCGCCCTGCCGCCGCCGCAGGCGGTGCTGCCCGGCCCCCGCCAATGGCAGCGCGGCAGCACGCGCTGCCGGGTGGAATGCGATGGCAGCGGGCGCGACGCCAGCGCGCTGCGGCAGCAGTTTGAGCACGGCCTGGACGCCGCGCTGGCGGTGGGCGTGCAGTCACTGGCCGCCGCCTGGGAGCGCCTGCCCGGCCTGGGCGCGCCGCGCCTGGACGCCCAGCTCGGCCTGCTGGTGGGCCAGGCCGGCATCACCTGGGGCTGGCATTTCGGCCCCGGCGGGCTGGACGGCCCGGCGCTGATGCGGGTGCTGGGCCAGTTGGCGCTCGACGCCTGCCAGATCGATCTGACGCTGGCGGGTGAGTTGACGCTGCACGGCACGCGCACCCGCATCGGGCTGCACGTGGCCGGGCAATCGGCCTTGCGCCAGCGGGTGCAACGTGATTTGCCGCTGCCGCCGCTGGCCGACGTGCTGCTGGGCGTGGTGGCGCGCTGGCGCTTCCCGGTCACGCTCAGCCTGGAGCCACTGGCCACTGAATCCGGCAGCCTGCTGCTGCAAACCGGCCCGGCCACCGGGGCCGTGGTCGGCGAGGCCGGCCTGCGGCCGTGCACCCAGGGCAGCAGCGGCTGGGTGTGGTTTGTCGGCCTGCGCCTGGACGCTGTGGCGGTGCCGCTGCAACTGATCGACCCGGTGCTGGGCAGCCAGCGGCTGCTGCTGCCGCTGCTGCCGGCGCTGGTGCTGGTCGATTGGCGCCTGGGCTGATGGACCGCTTGCTGGTGCTGCGGCTGGACGCGGTGGGCTGCACCGCCGAGGCCGTCATCAACGGGGTGCCGCTGGTTCGGGTGGGTGGCGCGCAGGCGCTGGCCAGCCTGCCGGTGCATGAGTTCACACAGGCCGGTCGCAATGAGGTGATGCTGGTCGTCCACCCCGCCGCACCGGGCTCGGCCGCGTTGCCCGAGCCCCGGCTGTCGGACGGCCAGACGGGCGCCAGCCTGCGCCTGCTGCTGCCCCGGGTGGGTGGCGTGGCGCACCCGGCCAGCGCACGCACGCTGGCCCAGATCGACTGGGCGCCGCCGGCCGATGAGGTGTATGAGTCGCCCGTCAGCCTGCGCCAGAGCGTTGAGCTGCCGATCGCCTTCCCGCGCTGGCGCTGGCTGGACGCGCCGCTGATCGCCGACACCCCGTCGCTGAAGAAAGACATCGCCGCCTACCTGCTGGACATCGCCGTGGGCCTGGCCAAGGGCAACCCGGAGCCGCTGATCCAGGCCTCGCGCTTGCGGCTGGAAGAGCTGGCACTGGCCTACCAGCGCAACCTCGCCGATGATGTGGCCCGGCTGCGCCAGCAGGTGCAACAACTGCACGCGGCCCAGCCGCTCAAGCCGGCGCTGCCGGCCGCCGGCACGATGGTGTTGCGGCCGGTGGCCGGCGGGCGCTTGATCGAATGCCTGGCAGCTGATGGCACGGCCCTGCTGCAAAGTGCGGTGGCCGGCGGGGGCAGCGTGAGTTGGCCGGTGCGTGTGGCGGTGGTGGACGGGAGGTTTTATGTGCTTCGATGATCGCGGCCCGCGTGCCGCGGCTGACCTGGCTTCAGGAGTTTTTGCATGATCGTGCTGACGGTGCTCAGCTACAGCGGTGTGCCGATCAACAACCTGTCGGCCAGCTTCGACGAACTCGGCGGCAGCATCGGCCGCGCCGACAGCAACCACCTGGTGCTGCCCGACCCAGAGCGCAGCATCTCGCGCATGCATGCCAAGGTGCTGTTCCGGGGCGGCCACTACGCCATCGTCGACAACGGCAGCAACCCGGTCAGCGTCAACGGCACGGCGGTGCCCACCGGCCGCGAGCAGGCCCTGCAGGCCGGTGACCAGGTTCAGATCGGCGGCTACTTGCTGGCCGTGTCCCAGGCGGCCCAGCCCGGCGCGCGCGCAGCCGACCCGTTTGCCGACCTGTTTGGGGATGCCGCAACCGGCCTGGCCAACCCGGCTGCGGCGCCCACGCCCTGGACCGCTCCGCCGCTGATCGCGTCCTGGCCGCCACCGGCGGCACCGGCGCCGGTGGTCTCGGCGTGGGCCGACCCGGCACCCGCCTGGGCGGCGCCGGCACCCGCGCCACCGGCGTGGGCCATGCCCGCAGCGGCGGCGCCGGCAGCGGGCGCCATTCCGGACGATTGGGATCCGTTCGGCAGTGATTTTGGCAGTGCTGCCCGGCCGCCGTCGGCAGGGGCGCTGGCGCCGCAACCGCCGTCGGCGCGGCACGCCCAGGCGCTGTTTGCGGCGCCACCGGCGGCGTCCGGGCCCGCACTCGGCCTGGCCATCAGCCCGGGCGGGCTAGATTCACTGGACGATCTGTTCGGCCTCGGCTCGGCGCCCAACAGCGCTGACCCGCTGGGCGCCGATCCGCGACAGGCGTTGCTGATCCAGCCCAATATGGCCGGCCATGCCGATCCGCTGCAGGCCATGGCGCAGCCCGGCAGCCTGGCGGCGGCCCCGGTGGCCGACCATGTCTCGGAGCTCAACACGCCGATGTCGTTGCCACGCGCCCGCGTTGCGCCTGCTGTACCGGCACCGGCACCGGCACCGGCACCTGCACCGGCATCGGCATCGGCACCGGCACCGGCGGCACCGCTGGCCAGCCCGGGTTTGCCCAGCGGTGCGATTTTTTCTTGGGACGACCCGCCCCGCGACGGCCGGGTGGTCACCTTGCCTGGCCAGCCGCGCACCAGACCGCCAGCGGCGCTGCCTGCTTTGCCCGATCCGCCCGATCCGTTCGATCCGTCCGATCCGTCCGATCCGTTCGATCCGTCCGATGCGTCAGATTTGCTCGGTCTGCACGGTCTGCTCGACAGCGCCACTTCGCCGCTGTCAGCCGGTTCACCGCCGCCGGTTGCCATGCCGGCCCAATCCGCGCCGCCGGCAGCGGCCCACCCCGCGCTGCTGGCCGCGCTGCTGCAAGGCCTGGGCGCGCCCGGCCTGCGCATCGACGCCTTGACACCCGAGCTGCTGCTGCTGGTCGGCCAGCTGCTGCGAGAGTCCACCCGGGGCGCGGTGGAGCTGCTGCTGGCCCGCGCTGCGCTGCGGCGCGAGATGCGGGCCCAGATGACGATGATCGTGGCCCGCGAGAACAACCCGCTGAAGTTCTCACCGTCGGTCGAGGTGGCGCTACAGCACCTGCTGTCGCCGCCCGCGCCCGGCTTCATGCCGGCCGCCCCGGCGATGCGCGACGTGTTCGACGATCTGCGGGCCCACCAGCTGGGCGTGATGGCGGGCATGAAGGCCGCGCTCGACGGCGTGCTGCAGCGCTTC
>JANMKO010000789.1:0-3186 GCA_031372085.1 Betaproteobacteria bacterium | reverse complement strand
CGGCCGGCCTGGGGCGGGCGGCCGGCAGGGGGCCGGCAGCGCGCTGCTGATTGGTGCCGGCTTTGGCACGGTCGCGTCGGCCAGCGGCCTGGCGCCCGCGCGGGCCTTGCTGGGCGTGCCGGGGCTGGGCGCGCTGCCGCTGCGCATCGAGCGCCTGCCGCTCAGCCTGGCCTGGCCGGCGCAGCCCGGCGCGGCAACCTACCGGGCGCAGGTGTTCGATGCGGACGCCCCGCACCAGCTGCGCCTGGACGGCCTGTTTGTCACGCCCGTGGCACGCTGGCCTGACGATCTGCCCGACGGCCGATACGCCCTGCGGGTGCGCGGCGCCGACGCCGACGGGCTGGAGGGCCGCGATGCGAGCGCGCTGTTCACGCTCAAGGCCCGGCCCGAGCCACCGTTTGTCACCGAGCCGCAGGCGGGCAGCCGCACGCCCGACGCGCTGGTCACCTTCCGCTGGGCGCGCAACCCGGCGGCGTCGCACTACCGCCTGCAGCTGGCCGACAACCCCGGCTTCGACCCGGTGCGCGACGAGCGGGCTGATCTGGTGGCCACCGAGGTGCGCCTGGCCTTGCCGGTGGGCACCCACCACTGGCGCCTGGCCAGCGTGCGCGGTGCCGACGACACCGGCCCGTGGGGCGACGCCCGCACCATCACCCGCCTGCAACTGCCACCGCCGCCCGACGCCCTGCCGCCGCAGGCCAGCGCCGACGGCGTGCTGCTGGCCTGGGCCCGGTCACCGGGCGACGGCACGCGCTACCGGGTGCAGCTGGCGCGTGATGCCAGCTTCAGCCCGCTGCTGGCCGACGAGCAGACGGCGCAGCCGTCCTGGCTGCTGCGCCGGCCCGAGCCCGGCACCTACCACGTGCGGGTGCAGGTGATCGACGCCGATGGGCTGGCGGGCGAATTTGGCGCCGCGCAGCAGATCGATGTGCCGCCGCCTGCCACCTCGGGCTGGTGGTGGCTGCTGCCGGCCTTGCTGCTGCTGCTGGTCTGACGGTCACGCCGATGGCTGTTGATCGCTGGCGTCGGCTGGTCTGGATTCCGCTCGGTGCGCTGGGCGCCGGTCTGCTGGTGTCGGCATCGCCCTGGCAGGCGGCGGCGTCGCAGCCGCTGGCGGACGCCCTGCTGCGCGGGCTTGCCGCCCGCCAGCCACCGGCCGGCGTGCTGGTGGTGGATGTGGACGACGCCGCGCTGGCCGCGCTGGGCCCGCAGCTCGGGCCCTGGCCGTTCCAGCGCGACGCCTACGCGCTGGTGGTGCAGCACCTGCGTGAGCTGGGCGTGCGGGTGATCGCGCTCGACCTGCTGTTCATCGAGCCGCGCCCCGGTGACGCGGCGCTGGCCCATGCGCTGGCACGGCCCGGGGCGCCGGTGGTGCTGGCCGCCGCCGGCCTGCAAACAGCCACCGAGGCGCGCCCGGCCGTGCCGGCAGCCGATGGCCGCACGCCGCACCCGCCGGCGCTGCACTGGCCGGCCACCGTGCAGCCGGCTGAATCGATCTGGCCCGCGCCGGGCCAGCCGCCGCGCAGCGGCATCGTCACCACCCCGCTGGACGCCGACGGCGTGCTGCGCCGCCAGCCGCTGTGGCATGAGGCCGGCGGCCAGCACTGGCCGGCGCTGGCGCTGGCGGTCTGGCAGGCCACCGCCCCGTCGGCGCCCGGCGCAGCGGCCAGTGCGGCCAGCGCCTGGCCGGTCGATGCCCAGGGCCGGGTGCGGGTGGCCTTTGCCAGCCCGGCGGGCCAGGTGCCGACGCTGTCATTCACACGGCTGTGGCACAGCGCGCTGGGCGTCGTGCCTGATCCGGCGCTGGCCGCCGCCGTGCGCGGCAACGCCGTTTTCATCGGCAGCAGCGCGCTGCTGGCCGACCGGGTGCTGACCGTCAATGGCCAGACCGGCGGCGCCGACGTGCTGGCCCAGACCTACGCCGCGCTGCGCGACGGCACGCTGCTGCGCCCGGCGCCCGCCTGGGCCCAGGCCCTGCTGCTGGGTGTGGCCTGCCTGCCGGCCGTCGCGGTGTGGCGGGCCGGCGCTGGCGCGCTGCGCCGCTCCGCACGGCTGGCGCTGGCCACGCTGGCCTGCGGCCTGGCGCTGCTGGCGCTGGGCCTGGCGCTGCTGGCCGGCGGGCGCATCACCGTCCACCTGGCCGGCCCGCTGCTGGCGCTGCTCACCGGCCTGCTGCTGTGCGGCGTGGCCCACCTGCGGGCCCAGGCGCACACCCAGCAGCGCCTGGGCCCTGAGCGGGCGGCGGCGGCAGCGGCCAGCGGCGCCAAGTCGGCCTTCCTGGCCAACGTCAGCCACGAGATCCGCACCCCGTTGAACGCCGTGCTGGGCGTGGCCGAGCTGCTGGCCGACACCCCACTGAGCGACGAGCAGCGCCGCCATGTGCAGGTCTTCCAGCAAGCCGGCCAGACCCTGAGCCGGCTGATCAATGACCTGCTCGACCTGACCAAGATCGAGTCGGGCCGGCTGGAGATCGTGCACGAGCCTTTCTCACTGCACGCCAGCGTGGCCCGGGTGATGGCGCTGCTGCGCCCGCAGGCCCAGCAGAAAGGGCTGGTTTTTGAGCTGGACATCGCCCGCCATCTGCCCGACCGGGTGCTCGGCGACCGGCCCCGGCTCGAACAGGCCTTGACCAACCTGCTGGGCAATGCCATCAAGTTCACCCCGCTGGGCCGGGTGCAGCTGGCCGTGGCGCTGGCCGCAGCGGGGGCCGATCACCCGTCGCCCGGCAGCGCGCTGGTGGTCTGCTTTGCCGTCAGCGACACCGGCATCGGCATCGCACCGGCCAAGCTGGCGGCCATCTTCGAGCCGTTTGTGCAGGCCGACGGCAGCGTGACACGCAACTTCGGCGGCACCGGGCTGGGCCTGGCCATCACCCGGGCCCTGGCCGGGCTCATGGGCGGGCAGGTCAACGTGGCCAGCGTGCCGAGGCAAGGCAGCGTCTTCACACTGCGGTTGCCGCTGGTGCTCGCGCCCGTCGACGTGTCATCGGCGGGCGATGCGTTGGCGGCCGGTGCGTTGGCGGGCGATGCATTGGCGCCTGGTGCGTTGGCGGCTGGTGCCATCAATACCGTGGACTCGAGGCCGTACATGTGCTGGGCCGGCACTGTACCGACCAGCGTAGCCCGGCCCTCGAGGTGCAAATCGAAGCGCTCGGCTTCAGCAGTTGCGCCGCGCGCAAGCGCACCC
>JANMKO010000658.1:0-1633 GCA_031372085.1 Betaproteobacteria bacterium | reverse complement strand
GGCCGCTGCCGGCCGCCGTGCCGCGTCGGTCGCGGCTGCGGTGGACGTGCCGGTCAAGGCCGTTGTGCGGCGTGCTGCCAGCACGGTCAAGCGCGCCAGCAAGGCCGTGGCACCGGTGATCGCCGAGGCCAGCGCCACTGTGAAGGCCAAGGCCACGCCGAAGGCGCGTGCCAAAGTGGCGGGCAAAGCCGCTGCCACCCCCGCCAAGGCCGCCCGCGCGCGCCGCCCGGTGCGGGTTGCCGCAGCGCCGGTCGACGCCACCAGCGCCGCCTGATCGGCGGCCCGCGATGCGCCAGCTCAACGGGCGTGACGCGGGGTTTTTGGCTGCCGACTCCGCCAGCGCCAACGCCAACGTCAGCCTGCTGCACATTTTTGACCAGGCCACAGTGGCCGGCGGGGTGCTGCGCTTCAAGACGGTGCTGGCGCACATCGAGCAGCGCTTGTCGGCCGCGCCGCTGTTCCGTCAACGTTTGCAGCGGGTGCCGCTGGGGCTGGACCACCCGTACTGGGTGGACGACCCGAATTTTGATATCGAATACCACGTCCGCCACATTGCCCTGCCCAAGCCGGGTGACTGGCGGCAGTTCTGCATCCAGACCTCGCGCATCCATGCCCGCGCGTTCGATCTGGATCGCCCGCTCTGGGAGGCCTATGTCATCGAGGGCCTGGACAGCTTTCTTGATCTGGCCGAAGGGAGTTTTGCGCTGTTGTTGAAAACCCACCGCGCGGCGGTGGGCCTGCACCAGCTCAGCCAGATCAGCGCGCTGCTGCTCGACACCAGCGCCAACCCATCGGCGCACAGCCCGTCGGCGCCGTGGTTTGCCGATTCGGCGCCCGGCCGGCTGGCGCTGCTGGGGCGCGGCCTGGCGCAGGCGCTTGCACAGACCGTGCTGCAACCCACCCGCGCGCCGCTGCGCCTGGCCCGGCCGCTGGCGCGGGCGGCGGCCAAAGCCGCGCCGACCGCCGCCGCGCTGGCCGGTGAGCTGCTGTTGCGCCCGCCGCCGCTGCTGGCCACGCGCTTCAATTCGGCGGTGTCACCGCACCGGGTGTTCGAGACCCGGCGCTTCACCGAGGCCGAGTTTGACGAGGTGCGCGCGCTGGTGCCAGGCGCCACGCTGGACGACGCCGTGCTGGCGGTGTGCGGCGGTGCGCTGCGCCGCTACCTGCACGCGCAGGGTGAGCTGCCCGAGGACCAAAGCCTGCTGGCGATCACGCCGCTGGCCGCGCCGCCAAACGTTGACGATGCCGGGCCCGGCAGCGTGCCGGGGCCAGCGTGGCGGGCGCTGCCGCTGGGCACGCAGATCGCCGATGCGCTGCAACGCCTGGCCACGATCCGGGCCCGGGCGGTGGCGCAAGCCGGTATCGACGCACCGGCGTTGTCGTGGCTGCAGCGCCTGGCGGGCCGGGCCCGTGCGCAGCTGGCGCCACACGCGCCGGCCGGCCACTGCAGCATCACCGAGCTGCCGGCGCCGGCCCAGCCGCTGTACCTGTGCGGTGCCCGGATGACGTATTTCTCGGCCATCCTGCCGATCAGCGACGGCCTGGGCCTGGCCTTTGCCGTCACCCGCTACGACGGCCGGGTGGTGATCTCACCCACGTCCTGCCGTGAGCTGGTGCCTGACCCCGAGGTGTT
>JANMKO010000657.1:0-1691 GCA_031372085.1 Betaproteobacteria bacterium | reverse complement strand
GCACTGCCCACGCTGCTGCGCCTGGCGGCCGATGCCGGCCATGTGCTGCGGGTGCAAGACGCCGTGTGGCCGCACCTGGCCGCGCACCGCGACGCGCGCAGCCGCCTGGCGGTGCTGGCGTCGGCCTACCCCGCCGGCCCGGCCAGCCCGGGCTTGCACGGCCTGCTGCGCTGCGCACTGCCGGCCTACCAGGCCGAGGGCGCGCTGTTTGCCGTGGTGGCCGGCAGGGCGCTGCTGGCCGACGAGCGTGGCCTGGGCAAAGGCGTGATGGCGATGGCTGCCGCCGCGCTGTGGCAGCGGCACTTTGGCGTGCGCCGCATCCTGCTGCTGTGCGCGCCCGGTCAGCAGGCCGCCTGGCAGCGCGCCTGGGCCCGGTTTGCCGACCCGGCCAGCCCGCTGGCCGCCGCGCAGGTGATGGACGGCGGCCTGCACCAGCGCCAGGCGCTGTGGTCCGGCCCGGCGGGGGTGCGCATCCTGTCGCCCGACGCGCTGGCCAGCGACCGCGCGCACGCCGCCCACTGGGCGCCCGATCTGGTCATCGTCGACGAGCCGCAGCAGTTGGGCCTGCACGAATCCGACTGGGCCGGCCTGCAATCCCCGCATGCGCTGGTGCTGTGCGGCGCGCCGCTGGCCGAGCAGCCGGTGCTGATGCAAGCCATCCTGGCCTGGCTCGACACAGACCGCCTGGGCCCACTGGCCGCGCTGCATGAGCTGCAAGCCGCCAGCGCGCAAGGCCTGGCACTGACCGAGCCCGACATCGAGCGCCTGACCGCCAGCCTGTCGCGCACGATGTTGCAGCGCGACCGCGCCGATCTGGCCGACCAGCTGCCGCCGCTGGTGCACAGCGAGCGCCTGCTGGTGCTGGCGCCCGGCCAGCGTGAGGCGCACGACCAGCAACTTGACGTGGTGCAACGCCTGCTGGCCGGTTGGCAGCAAAGCGGCTACTTCAGCGACGCCGACCAGTGGCGGCTGGCACAGGCGCTGCGCGCGCTGCAGCAGGCCTGCCACCGCGCCGATCCGGCGCACGCCGGCAGTGCGCTGGCCGAGCCCACCGTGCAGGCGTTGCAGGCGCAATTGGCCGATTGGGCGGCCACCGGCCCGCTGCAAATCGCCGTGCTGTGCGCCAGCGCGGCCGATCGGGCGCAACTGGCGCGGCGGCTGGCGGCGGCCGGGCAGGGCGGTGACGCCGGTGACGCGGGTGAAGCTGGTCCAGCCGATCACGCCGGTGATGCTGCTGAAGCTGCTGACGCCGGTGAAGCCAGTGAAACCGCCGATGCTGCTGACGCCGATGAGGCCGGTGACGGCGATCAGGCCGGTGAAACCGGTGACGGCGATCAGGCCGATATCGCCGGTGGAGGCGCACCCGGCCCGCACCTGCTGCTGCCCGACGACGCGCTGCCGGCCGGGCTGGACGCGGTGCTGCAAGCCGGCGTGCCGTGGCGCACCCGGCGCCGCCCGGCCGGCCCGCGCGGCACGGCGGTGCCCGGCCAGCAGTGGGTGTATCTGGTGGCGCAGGACAGCCTGGAGGCGGGCTTGTTCAACACCCTGGCCGGGCGCATGGACGTGCCGCGTGGGCTGGGCGGGGTGGGCGACAGTGCCGGCCGCCAGTTCTTGCAGGGTGATCGCCTGGCCGACTGGCTGCGGGCCGTGGCGGCGGCGGTGCAGGCGGCGCTGCCCGGCGGCGCGTAGGC
>JANMKO010000702.1:0-2482 GCA_031372085.1 Betaproteobacteria bacterium | reverse complement strand
CCGGGGGCGACGCCGTGGCCAGCGCCGCCGGCACTTCATAAAAATAGCCGTGCACCCCCCGGCTGCCAACCACCGGGCCGGCCAGGAGGCCGTGTCGCCAGCCGGCATCGGCACCGTGGCCCGGCCCGGCACCCAGCGACAGGTCGACATTGAGGTGGGGGCTGGCCATCCAGCCCAGCGCCTGCGGCCGGCCCGCCACGGTGACCACCGTGCGCACCGGCAGCCGCAAATCCAGCGCCCAGCCGGGGCCGCGCGGCAAGGCCCAGACCAGGTTGGGGCCCAGCTCCAGCGTGGGCGCCAGGTCGGCCATGCCGCTGCGGGCCTGGTTGTCGCGGCTGCGCGTGGGCGCGCTGGCCGCCACACTCAAATCGAGTTTGACGCGGCCCTCGTCATACAGCTCGGCGCGGGCGCCGTCGCGATCAGCCTTGAAGATCGCGCCCCGGTACACCAGGTAAGGCAGCGGCAGCAGCCAGGTGTGCTGCTGGTCGGCGCCCCGGTAGTGCGGCAGCCGCAGCAGCGCAGCGCCCAGGCCCAGCTCCCACAGCGGGGCGCCCACCGTGGGGCCGTCGCTGGCGGCGGCCGCGTGGCTTGCCAGCGGGCAAGCCAGCAGCAGGGCGCCCAGCCGGGCTGCCGGCCGCGCTGCATGGCAACGGCTCAGCCAGGGGGTCTGCCAGGTGGTCACCCAGGCGGGCAGCCAGACGGGCAGCCAGGCGGGCCGCCAGGCGGGCAGCCGGGCGGGCAGGGCACGCGGCGCCGCCGTTGCGGCGCGCACGGCCTGGGCTGGGCCTGGACGGTGGGCAGCGCTCATCGCGGGCTGTGCACGGTCTCACCGGGCAGCGCGCCCAAACACCCCGTCCCAGATCAGGGGCTTGCTGGGCGGTGTGGCTGGCATGGCAAAGCCCTGACTGGTGGTGGGTGGCATGGGGCGGCGCTGGCGGGGCCGTGCCCGGGCCCTGCCAGCCCTTGAACAATGATACCGAAGGGGTTTTGCAACCCCCGCCCGGCCCGCCGCCCGCCGCGCCAGCGCCGGCCCGGCGGGCGCCAGGCGCTGTGGCACACTCGCCGGCTTTGCCAGCGAGGGCCCTTGCCGGGCCAGCCGATTTGGACAAGATTCTTCAGCAATTGGCCGCCGAGCTGGCGGCAGCACCGCGCCAGATCCAGGCGGCGGTGGCGCTGCTGGACGGTGGCGCCACGGTGCCCTTCATCGCCCGCTATCGCAAAGAAGCAACGGACGGCCTGGACGACATCCAGCTGCGCGCGCTGGAGGCCCGGCTGGCCTACCTGCGTGAGCTGGACGACCGGCGCGCGGCAGTGCGCAAAAGCATTGATGAGCAGGGCAAGCTGACACCCGATTTGCAGCAAGCCATCGACGCCGCTGCCACCAAGCAAGACCTGGAAGACCTGTACCTGCCGTACAAGCAGCGGCGCCGCACCAAGGGCCTGATCGCGCGCGAGGCGGGGCTGGCGCCGCTGGCCGACGGCCTGCTGGCCAACCCGATGCTGGACCCGCCCACCGAGGCCGGCGCGCTGATCGCCGCCTACCCCGGCGGTGCGGCGGCGCTGGCCGAGGCCGGTTTTGCCGACGTGCCGGCCGTGCTGGACGGCGTGCGTGACCTGCTGGCCGAGCGCTGGGCCGAAGACGCCACGCTGGTGGGCCCGCTGCGCGAGTGGCTGTGGGGCGTGGGCCTGCTGCGCAGCCAGTTGGCCGCCGGCAAGGACGACAACCACCCCGACAACGCCAAGTTCCGCGATTACTTCGATTACGACGAGCCGCTGCGCAGCGTGCCGTCGCACCGCGCGTTGGCGGTGTTTCGTGGCCGCGCGCTGGAGATCCTGGACGCCAGGCTGCTGATCGACGAGCCGGCGGCACCGGCCCGGCCGGCGCTGCCCGGCGCTGCTGCGCCGCTATCGGTCACTGCTGCGCCGCTATCGGTCACCGCTGCGCCGCCGCCAGCCAGCGCCGCCGTGCCATTGGCCGAGGGCCGCATCGCGCTGCACCTGGGCTGGCGCCACGCCAACCGGCCGGCCGACGCGCTGATCCGCAAAACCATCGCCTGGACCTGGAAGGTCAAGCTGTCGCTCAGCCTGGAGCGCGATTTGTTCACCCGCCTGCGTGAGGCCGCCGAGGCCACCGCCATCCGGGTGTTTGCCGAGAACCTGCGCGATTTGCTGCTGGCCGCGCCGGCCGGCAGGCGCACGGTGATGGGGCTCGATCCCGGCATCCGCACGGGCGTCAAGGTGGCGGTGGTCAGCGACACCGGCAAGGTGCTGGCCACGGCGGCGGTGTTTCCGCACGAGCCGCGGCGCGACTGGGACGGCGCGCTGCACACCCTGGCCCAGCTGTGCGCGGCGCACGGCGTCAACCTGATCGCCATCGGCAACGGCACGGCCAGCCGCGAGACCGACAAACTGGCCGCTGCACTGATCCAGCGCCTGGTGGCGCTGGCGCCCGGCCTGAAGATCGAAAAAGCCGTGGTCAGCG
>JANMKO010000684.1:0-4890 GCA_031372085.1 Betaproteobacteria bacterium | reverse complement strand
GATGATCCCGTTTGATGCGCAGCCCGCCACGCCCGGCAACGGCACCATGCCGGCCATCGTGGTGGACAGCCAAGCCAAAGTGGACGCCACCCACGCGCTGGCGCTCAAGCTGGGCGGCACCGACGAGGGCCCGGCCGGGCCACGCGGCCCGGGCTTTTATGCCGGCTACTTTCGTGATCTGGACGGCAACAAGCTGAATGTGTTTTGCATGGGGTAGTGCCAGCATGGGGTAGTGCCAGGTTAGGCCGGGCCGCAAGGCATCGTGCGATGTAGGGATGGCAGGGCACCGGTAGCGACCTAGAGTCCACCGGCCTGCCCTCTTCTGCAAAGGACGCTGCCATGAGTGATCGACTCGGCGTTGCCGGCATTCCCTGGGGCTCGATCACGGTGGTGGCGGCCTTTGTCTCCAGCACGCTGCTGGTGCAACAGGCTTTTCAGCCGCTCCGACCGGTTGAGAAAGAGCGCGCCCTGCCCCAGCAGGGCGCCGAGCTTGAGGTCGAGGCGCGTTTGTGGGAAGACCCGTTTGCCGCCACCCGGCGCTTCGAGGCAGACCGCAATACGCGCTGCGACAAACTCGCCAACAGCAAAAACATCCGGCCAGCGGCCCTGCCCGCCCTTGCCGCCGACGCCACGCTGGCCGTCCCGGCCGCCGGGGCCGTCGTCATGCCGCTGGCGGCGCCAATGGCGGTGCCGATCACCGCGCCGATCACCGCCGACGCCGGTGTCAGCGCCAGCGCGCCAGACAAGCGCCGGCCCGTGGCATCGGCGGCCAACCTGCCCAGCGACTGCGACGAGCACGCCACCGCCCTGCGGCGCGACCCGGCGCAACTGATCCGGGCGCTTGATCGCAATGGCAATGGCGACTTGACCGAATCACTGGTGGTCGTGGTGATGGTGCCCGGCAATGCTTTTGTTGGTGCCGAGGAGAGCCGCCGCCGCACCCGCTATGCCACGCTGGCCGGCCTGCAGGCCCAGGGCCATGTGCCCCGCGATGCCGAGCATTTTGGCCTGCTGGAGGTGGCGCTGGGCTCGGCCGGTGTCGGGCGGTCGCTGCGCTTGCCGTATGAGCTGCTGTCACGCCAGCCGATGCTGCGTGGTGATGTCGCGGGCGACCTCCAGGCCCCCGGTTATGCGCAGGTGGCGGTGGTGTGGGTGGACGAGACCGCCTTGCCGCCGCGCAAGCTCGATTCGGTGGCCGCGCTGCTGGGTACGCTGATGCAAACGCCGGCCAATATGCCCGCCGAGCTGGTGCGCAACGGCGAGCCGCGAGCCAACCTGCCGGCCCTGGCGCTGATCGGTCCGTCCACCTCAGACGCCCTGCGCACCGCGTTGGGCGATCTTGAGCTGGCGGCCAGCCGCTGCCTTCCGCCCCGCGCATCGGCCAGCGGCGACCCAGCTGCAGAGCGTGCGACTGTGCGCTGCAAGGGCACGGCGCCAGAGGTGCTGGACGGCTACCGGCTGCTGGCCCAGGCGCGGCTGTTCAACGCCAGCGCCACCGCCTCGAAAAACGTCATGATCGAGCTGCACGATCAGAAGCTTGAAACCTACATCCAAGAGCGCCTGACGCGCATCAACGGCACGCCGGCCAGCCACAAAATCGACTACCGCCGCACCATGGCCACCGACGACCAGGTGCTGCGCAGCATGGTCAACGAGCTGCAGTTGCGGCTGCCGGCCGACCTGCCACGCCGCGTGGTCTTGCTGGCTGAGCGTGACTCGCTTTATGCGCAGGCCCTGGTCAGCGAATTGCGCTACCGGCTGACGGACGCCCGAAGTCAGCAGTTCAACCCCAAGCTGGCGCTCGAAACGCGCTACTTCTTTCGTGGGCTGGACGGCGCCACCACCTTCGACAGTGCCGCCGAGCGGCCAGGCGCCAGCAAGGACAAAGACAGCAGCGCTGCCACCAGCGCCGCCGTCGAGTGGCCCGAAGCCCGCGACCAGCTTGATTACCTGCGCCGGCTGGCGATCTCGCTCAAGACCAGCGAAGCCGAGCCCGGTGCGGCGGGTGGGCCTATCGGCGCCATCGGCCTGCTGGCCAGCGATGTGCACGACAAGCTGCTGGTGCTGCAGGCGCTGCACGAGAGCTTCCCCGACAAAGTGTTCTTCACCACTGATATGGATGCGCGTTATCTGCATCCGCGCACGCTCGGCTACACCCGCAACCTGGTAGTGGCGTCCAGCCTGCCGCTGGCATTTGCAGACGCCACGGTGCAGGCCGGTGCACCGCCGTTTCGCGATGTCTACCAATCGGCGGTGTTTCTCGCCGCCCAGCAAGCATCCTGCCGCCAGGGCAAGCCCTGCGATGCGCTCATCACCACCGTTGCCGAGGCCATCAAAAGCCCGTCGGTCTATGAGATCGGCCGCCAGCAGGCCGTGCCCGTGGCCGGTTACGACCATGGCCAGCGGGTGCGCAACCAGCATGTGGTGCTGACCGGCGTCGCGCTGCCGATGTGGCTGTTGCTGGCCGGTGGGCTGCTGTTCTGGCCATCCACCCCGGCTTTGCGAAGCGTGCACCACTGGCTGGCCGGTGGGCCGCCACGCCAGGGTGACGGCCCGCCGGTGCCGCGCCTGTCCACCGCGCTGCTGGCGGTGCTGCACCTTGCCGTGCTGGCCTTTGCGTTGGGCAGCACGGTGGAGTTTGCGGCACCGGGCCGGCTCGGGCTGTCCGGCATCCTGCTGCTCACCGCCCTGGTCACCGGCGCAGCGCTGCTGCTGCTGCTGGGCCGTGGCGCGATGCGGCCGCTGAGCGCCAGCAGCGCGGCGCCGATGCCGCACTGGCTGGCGCCGGCGGTGGGCGGCTTGCTGGTCGCCGTGGCTGCCGTCTGGGTGGCCTGGCCGACCACCAGCGACGCACCCTGCACCGACTGCGAGCCCGCCGCCTGGCTGGAAGGCGTGAGCGCCTGGCCCTCGCACGCTGTGCATCTGTTGGCGCTGGTGGCGCTGGTGTGCATTCTCGATGTGCAGTGGAACCGCACCCGCGAGCGCTTTGACAAAGACACCCGCTGGCTGGGTCTGGACCCCGCGACAGCCAACAAGCCGGTGGCTGCGCGCTTGAGCCGCGATTGGTGGCTTCAGTACACCATCTTCAGTTGGTCGTCCCCGCGTGGCGCGGGTGAGCTAGCGAGCGTGCAGATCGCGCCCCTGTGGTCAGCACTGGCTCACCGCGCCAAGGCCATGGCGCGCATCGCGCGCAGCCTCATCGGCTATGTCGTCACGATCGGTCTGATGACGGGCCTGTTTTTTGCACTCAGCGACGGCCGCGTGCCCGAGGTGCCGGTGCGCGGGCCCGAGCACCGCAGCCTGGTGAGCATGACGCTGTACGCCGTGCTGGCACTGCTGCCCATGCTGATGGTGGCGGTGGCCGATGCCACCTTGCTCACCCAGCGCTTCATCCGCCATCTCGACCATGGCCGCAGCCTCTACCCGGACGCCACCTTGGCACGTTTTGCCGCCAAGCTGGGCGGGCCGGCGCAAGCGGCGCTGTGGTTGCGCCGCATCGCTGCGGT
Organism: Betaproteobacteria bacterium; assembly: GCA_031372085.1. Taxonomy (GTDB): domain Bacteria; phylum Pseudomonadota; class Gammaproteobacteria; order Burkholderiales; family Burkholderiaceae_C; genus Pseudaquabacterium. The sequence goes on along the minus strand of JANMKO010000684.1, from coordinate 1,384 downwards.
GCCCTGGCAGCGCAGCTACCTGGTGCTGCCGCAGCAGCACACCTTGTTCGACAACTGGATCGATGTGCAGTTGATCGGCCGCCGCACCGCTGCGGTGGCGCCGTTGATCGTCGGCCCGCTGGTGCTGGTGGCGCTGCTGGTGGTGGCGCGCAGCCGGCTGTTCGACAACTGGGCCATCACGATGCCGGTGGCGCTGGCAATTTGCGCCTACCTGGTGTGGCTGGTGGTCTTGGCCGTGATGCTCAAGCGGGCGGCTGAAAAAGCGCGTGAAAAAGCCTTGCGCCGCATGCAGGCCGATCTGCTGTGGCTGATGGGCGCGGGCAGTGATTGGCAGCCGCTGGTTGAGCCGTTCAAGCGGCTGATCGACGAGGTGCGCAACAACCAGGAGGGGGCGTTTGCGCCGCTCTTCGAGCAGCCGCTGTTCAAGGGCTTGATGGTGCCGCTGGGCGGTATCGGCGGCGCCCAGTTGTTTGACTACCTGCTGCTGGCGCGTTGATGCGCCGGCCCGCCTTAGACTGGCCGCTTCCATCCACCGCCGCGCGGCCCGCGCCGCCCAGGAGCCCCCGATGAACGCACGCGACCCGCTGCTGCCGGTGCAGCCCGATGAAGCCAGCGCCCTGGGCGCTTTTGCCCACCGCCGCTGGGACGAGGCCATCGTGCCCGCGCTCATCGATTACATCGGCGTGCCGGCCAAAAGCCCGATGTTCGACGCCGATTGGGCCGCCAATGGCCACCTCGACCGGGTGGTGCGCGACGCCGCAGCCTGGGTGGAATCACGCAAGGTGCCCGGCTTGACGCTGGAGGTGGTGCGCCTGCCCGGCCGCACGCCGGTGATCTTTTTTGAGATCCCGGCCACCAAGCCGGGCTCGACCGACACCGTGGTGATGTACGGCCACCTCGACAAACAGCCTGAGTTCACCGGCTGGCGCCATGACCTGGGCCCGTGGACGCCGAAGTATGAAAACGGCCTGCTGTACGGCCGCGGCGGTGCCGATGATGGCTACGCGGTCTACGCCGCGATCACGGCGGTCGAAGCGCTCAATTCGCAAGGGCTGACCCATCCGCGCATCGTCGGCCTGATCGAGACCTGCGAAGAGAGCGGCTCGCACGATCTGCCGCCCTACCTGGACGCGCTGCGCACCCGGCTGGGCGATGTCGGCCTGGTGGTGTGCCTGGATTCGGGCGCCGGCAACTACGACCAGCTCTGGCTCACCACGTCGCTGCGCGGCATGGTCTCGGGCGTGTTGCGGGTTGAAATCCTGACCGAGGGCATCCATTCGGGTGACGCCAGCGGCGTGGTGCCGTCCAGCTTTCGCATCCTGCGCAACGTGCTGGACCGGCTGGAAGACTCGGCCACCGGCCGCCTGCTGCCCGAGAGTTTTCA
>JANMKO010000682.1:0-1655 GCA_031372085.1 Betaproteobacteria bacterium | reverse complement strand
GATGATCCCGTTTGATGCGCAGCCCGCCACGCCCGGCAACGGCACCATGCCGGCCATCGTGGTGGACAGCCAAGCCAAAGTGGACGCCACCCACGCGCTGGCGCTCAAGCTGGGCGGCACCGACGAGGGCCCGGCCGGGCCGCGCGGGCCGGGCTTTTATGCCGGCTACTTTCGTGATCTGGACGGCAACAAGCTGAATGTGTTTTGCATGGGGTGAGACGCGCCCCGCCCGGCTCAGCGCGGTGGTGCCGCTGGTGCCGCGGGTGCCGCTGATGCCGCCGATGCCGCCCCGGCGGCCGCCAGCGCCGCCCGGGCGGCGGCATGGCGGCGCGTCAGATCACGTATCCAGTCGGCGGGGATGGCGAAGTTCAGGTTCTGCGCGTCGCCGGTGATCGACGCGATGGTGGTCAGGCCCAGCAACTCACCCTGCTCATTGAACAACCCACCACCACTCGACCCGCCCGAGATGGCCGCCGAGGTCTGCACCAGCACCAGTTGCCCGGCCGCGTTGCGCCGCAACGACGACACCAGGCCGGCGCTCATCGTCAGATCCAGCCCCCTCGGATGGCCGATGGCATAGGCCGGCTGGCCCACCGCCACCGTGCTGGTGCTGCCCAGCACCACCGCCGGGGCTGCGGCCAGTGCGCCGGCCTCCAACTGGCACAGGTCACGCTGCACGTCCCACAACACCAGCCGGGCCGGGGTGGCGCTGGGCTGGCCGTCGCGCCGCACCTGTACTTTCCGGGCCCGCGCCAGCACGTGGCAGTTGGTCACCAGTTGGCCCGGTGCCACCACCACCGCGCTGCCCTGGCCCAGCAGCAGGCCGTCGGCGTCCAGCGTCTGCACCCGCCAGATGCTGGACGAGACCTGGGCAAACAGCTCGGCAGCGGTCAGCGCAGCGGCGGGCAGTGGGGCCAGCGCGCAAAGCGCCAGCGCGGCCCGCCGGCCGAGTTGGCCGAGTTGGCCGAGTTGGCCGCGATGGCCGGGCTGGCTGATCTGGCCGATGTGCCCACGTTGGCTGATCTGGCCGGCGCTGCCGAGCGGCAGCTGTCGCGCTGGCGCTGGCCGGCTCATGGGGCGATCAGCCACTGCAAATCGCGGGCGGTGGCGTTGGGCATCAGCACCGCCTCACCGTTGTGCTGGCCGCCCTCGATCAGCGAGCCCTCGCCGCTGGCCGCACGCGACAACGCCAGCGGCACACAGGCCTGGCCGGGCACGCTGCGCAGCCGCAGATCGGGTGGCACGGTGGGCTTGTCGGGCGTGCTGGCGTCAAACAGCCGGGCGGTGCAGCCCGCGCCCACCACCATGCCCTGCACCAGGTAGGTTTTGCCCGCCGCCGGGGTGAACGACCAGCGCACCAGGCAGCCGGGTTGGCCCGCCCGCAGCACCACAAAATCCAGGGTCGTCAGCGCACCGGCGGGCAGTTGCGCCGGGTCGGGCGCTTTTTGCGGTGTGCCGCCCACCAGCAGCTTCGGGCCTTTGCAATCCAGCGCGTCGGCCATCACCAACACGGCGTAGCGCTGGTCGGGCGGCACAGCGCCGCGCAGCAGCAGCCGCGCGGTGGGGCCGGGCGCATCGGCAGTGGCCGCACCCGGCGGCGGCGTGCCGGCGCAACCCGCCAGCCCGGCCAGCGCCCCGACCCACCCGCACCGGCT
>JANMKO010000680.1:0-2390 GCA_031372085.1 Betaproteobacteria bacterium | reverse complement strand
CGCGCGCCACCCCGCGCGCCACCCCGCCCCCACGCCGCCAGCGCTGACGTGGCACGGATCGTGATAACGGTGCTGTTGCGCTGGCCGTGTGGCCGGTGTGTCGATTCGACCCCCAAACCCTGAGGAGACAGCAACACCATGGCAAAAATTGATCGCATGATGGTCGGCGAATCGCTGGTCGGTGATGGCAACGAGGTGGCCCACATCGATTTGCTGATCGGCCCGCGTGGCTCACCGGCCGAGTCGGCCTTCGCCAACGCGCTGACCAACAACAAAGACGGTTTCACGTCGCTGCTGGCGGTGGTGGCACCCAACCTGCTCACCAAGCCGGCCACGGTGATGTTCAACAAGGTCACCATCAAGGGCGCCAAGCAGGCGGTGCAGATGTTTGGCCCGGCGCAGCGCGGCGTGGCCATGGCGGTGGCCGACAGCGTGGAGGACGGCACCATCCCGGCCGACGAGGCCGACAACCTGTTCATCTGCGTCGGCGTCTTCATCCACTGGCTGGCCGAGGACGACAAGAAGATCCAGGACTACAACTACCAGGCCGTCAAAGAGTCGATCCAGCGCGCCGTCGCCGGCTCACCCACCGCCGCCGAGGTGGTGGCCAAGAAGGGTTCGTCAGCGCACCCGTTTGCCGCCCATCTTTAACGCTTGATGCGGGCGGGCAGCGCGCCCGCCGGCTTGCTCGGCCCGGTACCTGCGCTTGCGGCACCGGGCCGATTTGCGTCTGGTCCTCAACGCCCGCCCGGCACCATGCCGCTGCCGATCAACCTCAGTACCGCCGCTGCGCGCTGCGGGCCGGTGGCCGGCGCCGGGCTGGCATCGGCCACCGGCGCCCAGCGCTCGATCTGCACGCCCACGGCCGCCAGGTCGTCAAACTTGTTCGGCTTGGCCACCTTCACCCGCACCCACAGCGCGCCAAACTCGTCGATCAAAATCGCTGCCAGCGCCTCGGCAAACGCCTCCAGCAGCAGCAGGCGGTGCTCACGCAGCAAACGCTGCACCCGCTCACGCACCACGCTGTAGTCGATGGTGTCGGCAATGCGGTCGGTGTTGCAAGCGCGCGCCGGCTGCGCGCTGTTTTGCGCGGCGCTGCTGGATGCTGGCGTCGGCGCCCGCCGCCCGGCCACCAGGTCGATGAGCAGCGGCTGCGGCCGGTGCAGCTCGGATTCATGGATGCCGATCACCGTCTGGCCGCGCAGGCCGTCGATGAACACCAGGTCCAGCGCCGCCGGGCTGGGGCGGGATGGCGCTGCAAGGTCGGGCGGCGCCGACAGCGTGGGGGGGCACAACGGGCTGGGGATCAAAGGTGGGCTCCTGCGGTGGGGCCGCGCACGCGGCCATCCGGCAAAACTGCAAATACCGGGCCTGATGAACCAACACCCGCCTGATGCAATCGGTTGCAACCCAGGCCCCGTGTTTTCACCCCTCGCACGTGGCGTGAGCGGCCGGACAATTCGCAGTGGTGATCGGGTACCGTGGTTTGCAGAGAATCGGAGAGTGGCATGGCATTGACAGCACCTCATGCAGGGCCTCATTTTGGACGTCAGACAGATCGGCATGCAGACCGCATCCTTGAGCTGGTGCGCACCGGGTTTCATGAGCAGGCCAGTGACGCGGTGGCCCAATCCTGGCGCCGCTGCCTGAATGAGTTCCAGCTGCACCCGTCGCGCCCGCAGCAGCCGGCCTTCACCAGCCGGGTTGAGCTTGAAGAGCGCCGCGCCCGCTGCGCCGACGTGATCACTTGCGCGCGCTACGAGATGACCACGCTGTACCAGCAACTGGCCGACACCGAGACGGCGGTGGTGCTGACCGACACCGACGGCGTGATCATCCACATGGTGGCGGCGCCCGAGTTCAGCGCCGAACTGGGCCCGCTGGGCCTGCGCCCCGGCGGCTTGTGGAGTGAGACAGCGGCCGGCACCAACGGCATGGGCACCTGCCTGGCAGCGGCCGGGCCGGTGTCGGTGCGGCGCAACGACCATTTTTTCACCCAGTTCACCGAGCTCACCTGCTCGGCGGTGCCGGTCTATGAGCCGTCGGGCAAGATCGCGGCGGTGCTGGACGTCACCAGCCGGTCCAGCCTGATGCAGCAGCACCTGCTGGTGCTGCTGGGCATGACGGCCCGCATGATCGAAAACCGGCTGATCGACCTGCGCTTTGGCAACGCCCATCCGCTGCACTTTCACAGCCGGCCCGAGTTTGTCTACACCCTGCACGAGGGCCGGCTGGCAGTGGGCGCCGATGGCCGCATCCTGGCGGCCAACCGCAGCGCGCTGTTCCAGTTGGGCCTGACGTCGATGGACGGCATCCTGTCGCAGCGCATCGAAGACCTGTTCCAGACCTCACTCGAGGACATGCTGCAGCGCAGCTCATCGTCCAGCTTC
>JANMKO010000679.1:0-2597 GCA_031372085.1 Betaproteobacteria bacterium | reverse complement strand
CACACATTGTGAGAAAACACGGCCCCGCGCTGGCACAGACTGTGATGAAACAGGCGCAAGCCTGGTGGGCGCGGGCGCGGGCCGGTGAGCCGCTGCACGCCGACGCCGGCTTTGCGGCCTGGGACGCCGCGCTCAAACAGCTGCGCATCAACCCCGGCACCAGCGCCGATCTCACCGTGGCGGCGCTGTTTGCCGCTGGTTTGCTGGCCGGCCCGGCCGGCCCGTGAGCCGCCCCACTGGCCAAGCCACTCCCACGCCGCCCGCACCGGCGTGGCACGGATCGTGATAACGCTGCTGTCACGCCGGCCGTTTGACCGGTGTTCAGATTCAAACCCCAAACCCTGAGGAGACAGCAACACCATGGCAAAAATTGATCGCATGATGGTCGGCGAATCGCTGGTCGGTGATGGCAACGAGGTGGCGCACATCGATTTGCTCATCGGCCCGCGTGGCTCACCGGTCGAGTCGGCCTTCGCCAACGCGCTGACCAACAACAAAGACGGCTTCACGTCGCTGCTGGCGGTGGTCGCACCCAACCTGATCACCAAGCCGGCCACGGTGATGTTCAACAAGGTCACCATCAAAGGCGCCAAGCAGGCGGTGCAGATGTTTGGCCCGGCCCAGCGCGGCGTGGCGATGGCGGTGGCCGACTGTGTCGAAGACGGCACCATCCCGGCCGACGAAGCCGACAACCTGTTCATCTGCGTCGGCGTGTTCATCCACTGGCTGGCCGAGGACGACAAGAAAATCCAGGACTACAACTACCAGGCCGTCAAAGAGTCGATCCAGCGCGCCGTGGCCGGCTCACCCACCGCCGCCGAGGTGGTGGCCAAGAAGGGCTCGTCAGCGCACCCGTTTGCCGCCCATCTTTAACGCTTGATGCGGTGGGCCGCTGGCCCGCCCGCCCACAGAATCGGCCCGCTGCGCAACCCTGCGCACCGGGCCGATTGGCGTCTGGGGCTCAGCGCCCGCCCGGCACCATGCCGCGGCCGATCAACTGCAGCACCGCCGCCTCACGCTGCGGGCCGGTGTTCAGCGCGGGTGCGGCGCTGGCCTGCGGCGCCCAGCGCTCGATCTGCACGCCCACGGCGGCCAGATCGTCAAACTTTTGCGGCTTGGCCACCTTCACCCGCACCCACAGCGCGCCAAACTCGTCGATCAAAATCGCGGCCAGCGCCTCGGCAAACGCCTCCAGCAGCAGCAGGCGGTGCTCGCGCAGCAGGCGCTGCACCCGCTCGCGCACCACGCTGTAGTCGATGGTGTCGGCAATGCGGTCGGTGGTGCCGGCGTGGGCCGGCGGCGCGCTGTTGCGCAAGGCGCTGGTGGCCGCTGGTGTCGGCGCCCGCCGCCCGGCCACCAGGTCGATCAGCAGCGGCTGCGGCCGGTGCAGCTCAGAGTCATGGATGCCGATCACCGTCTGGCCGCGCAGGCCGTCGATGAACACCAGGTCCAGGGCCGCAAGGCCCGGGTTGGGGGCTGGCCACAGGGCGGGCGGGCTCATCGGGCTGGGAATCAAAGGGGGGCTCCTGCGGTGGGGGCCGCGCGGGCGGCCATCTGGCAAAATTGCAAAAACCGGGCCTGAGCGTCAACGCCCGGCCTGTCGCAATCTGTTGCAACACAAGCCCCGTGTTTTCACCCCTCGCACCTGGCGTGAGCGGCCGGACAATTCGCAATGGTTGTCGGGTACGGTGGGTTGCAATGAATCGGAGAGTGGCATGGCATTGACAGCGCCTCTTGCAGGGCCTCATTTTGCACGTCAGGCAGATCGGCATGCAGACCGCATCCTGGAGCTGGTGCGCACTGGGTTCCATGAGCAGGCCAGTGACGCGGTGGCCCAATCCTGGCGCCGCTGCTTGAATGAGTTCCAGCTCCACCCGTCGCGGCCGCAGCAGCCGGCCTTCACCAGCCGGGTTGAGCTGGAAGAGCGCCGCGCCCGCTGCGCCGACGTCATCACTTGTGCCCGCTACGAGATGACCACGCTGTACCAGCAACTGGCCGACACCGAGACGGCGGTGGTGCTGACCGACACCGACGGCGTGATCATCCACATGGTGGCGGCGCCCGAGTTCAGCGCCGAGCTGGGCCCGCTGGGCCTGCGCCCGGGTGGCCTGTGGAGCGAGACAGCGGCCGGCACCAACGGCATGGGCACCTGCCTGGCCGCGGGCGGGCCGGTGTCGGTGCGGCGCAACGACCATTTCTTCACCCAGTTCACCGAGCTCACCTGCTCGGCGGTGCCCGTTTATGAGCCGTCGGGCAAGATTGCGGCGGTGCTGGATGTCACCAGCCGGTCCAGCCTGATGCAGCAGCACCTGCTGGTGCTGCTGGGCATGACCGCCCGCATGATCGAAAACCGGCTCATCGACCTGCGCTTCGGCAACGCCCATCCGCTGCACTTTCACAGCCGGCCCGAGTTTGTCTACACCCTGCACGAGGGCCGGCTGGCGGTGGGCGGCGACGGCCGCATCCTGGCGGCCAACCGCAGCGCGCTGTTCCAGTTGGGCCTGACGTCGATGGACGGCATCCTGTCGCAGCGCATCGAAGACCTGTTCCAGACCTCACTCGAGGACATGCTGCAGCGCAGCTCATCGTCCAGCTTC
>JANMKO010000660.1:0-1734 GCA_031372085.1 Betaproteobacteria bacterium | reverse complement strand
GGCACCAACCCGTTTTGCGCCGGTGTGCCGCTCACCGGGCGTGAGCCGGTGATCCTCGACTTTGCCACCAGCATGATTGCCCAGGGCAAAACCCGGGTGGCGCTGAACAAGGGTGAGCAGGTGGCGCCCGATTGCCTGATCGACGACCACGGCCGGCCGACCCAAGACCCGCGCTACAGCGTGCTGCCGCCGTTTGGCGCGCTGCTCACCTTTGGCGCGCACAAAGGCTTTGGCCTGGCGCTGATGTGTGAGCTGCTGGGCGGTGCGCTGGCGGCAGGCCAGACCCAGCGCGACGCTGACGCCAGCCAGAGCCGGGTGCTGAATGGCATGTTCAGCGTGCTGGTCGATCCCGCCGCGCTGACCGACCGCAGCGGGTTTGAGGCCGAGGCACTGGCCTTCATCGATTGGGTCAAGGCCAGCCCGGCGCGCGAAGGCTTTGCGGCGGTGGCGGTGGCCGGTGAGCCCGAGCGCGCCTCACGCGCCAGCCGCACCGCCAACGGCGTGCCGGTGGACGCCACCAGCTGGCAAGAGATTCTGGCGGCGGCCGCCAAACTGGGCGTTGATCCGGCGCAGGTGCATGCGGCCGCCGGCCTGGCTGGTTAACGCCGCCTGGTTAATGCCGCCTGGTCAATGCCGCCTGGTTAACGCCGCCTGGTTAATGCCGCCAAAAGGGCCGGTTGCTGAAATGAGAATGGTTTTTTCAGCCGGCCGGCGGCAAAGTGGCTGCTGTTGTTGCCTACCGATTGCCACCCGCACCGCCCCACCATGACCCACGCCAGCAGCTACCAGGACATCCGCGACGCGGTGCGCGCCCTGTGCGCCCAGTTCCCGGATGAATACCACCGCAAGGTGGACGCTGAGCGGGCCTACCCCGCCGCCTTTGTCGATGCGCTCACCCAAGCCGGCTGGCTGGCCGCGCTGATCCCCATTGAGTACGGCGGCTCCGGCCTGGGCCTGGCCGAGGCCAGCGTGATCATGGAAGAGATCAACCGGGCCGGTGGCAACTCGGGTGCCTGCCACGGCCAGATGTACAACATGGGCACCTTGCTGCGGCACGGCAGCGCGGCGCAAAAAAGCCGCTACCTGCCCCAGATCGCCAGCGGCGCGCTGCGCCTGCAATCGATGGCCGTCACCGAGCCCAGCACCGGCACCGATACCACCAAGATCAAGACCACGGCGGTCAAGCGCGACGGCCGGTATGTGGTGAACGGCCAGAAGGTGTGGATATCGCGCATCCAGCACTCTGACTTGATGATCTTGCTGGCGCGCACCACGCCGCTGGCTTCAGTTGCGAAAAAGACCGAAGGCATGTCGATCTTCATCGTCGATCTGCGTGATGCCATTGGCCACGGGCTGACGGTGCGGCCGATCCCCAACATGGTCAACCACGAGACGAACGAGCTGTTTTTCGAGAACCTCGACATCCCCGAAGAAAACCTCATCGGCCAGGAGGGCCAGGGCTTCAAGTACATCCTCGACGGGCTGAATGCCGAGCGCACCTTGATCGCCGCCGAATGCATCGGCGACGGCCGCTGGTTTATCGACCGGGTGAGTGCCTACGTCAAAGACCGCATCGTCTTTGGCCGGCCCATCGGCCAGAACCAGGGCGTGCAGTTCCCCATCGCCGAGGCCCACATCGAGATCGAGGCGGCTGATTTGATGCGCTGGCAGGCCTGCAACCTGTTTGATGCCCACCAGCCCTGCGGCGCCCAGGCCAACATGGCCAAGTACCTG
>JANMKO010000646.1:0-2999 GCA_031372085.1 Betaproteobacteria bacterium | reverse complement strand
AGCAAGCGGGTGTCGATGCGCTCGCGCAGCGCGGCCAGGCTGATGGCCGGGGTGAGCAGCCAGACACCGACGATCATCATCAGGTTGACGTCGTTGTCCATGCGCAGCCACGCGGTATCGACGCGCGACATGCGGCGCTCGGCGGGTAGGGTCATCCGGCGGTCTCCTCGGGTGTTTTTGGGCTTGGTGACTGAGCAAACTCAAGCTGCCCGGGCCACCATGCTGGGTAACATGGGCTGCGTCAAGCCCGATTTTCACGCACAGGAGACCACCCAGATGAGTGCACTGCACAGCCAGTTTGAGCAAGCCGTGGCCGACAGCAAGGCCCTGCCCGACAAGCCCGACAACATGACACTGTTGAAGATTTACGCGCTGTACAAGCAGGCCAGCGGCGGCGATGCCGAGGGCAAACGCCCCGGCTTCGCCGACATGGTGGGCCGCGCCAAATGGGACGCCTGGAACGCCTTGAAGGGCACGCCCAGCACCCAGGCGATGCAGGACTACATCGAATTGATCGAATCCTTGAAGTAGCCTGCGGCCGGCGTCAAGTGCGCGGCGTTTTTTTTGCGGCCGCTTTTTTGGCGGCCGGCCTCTTGGCGGCGGCCGCCGCCGCCGCGCCCAGCAAGGTGTCGAGGTTTTTTTCAATCTCGGCCTGGATGGTTTTGGCAAATGTGCCCAGCAAAAACCCCAGCTTGGCTTGCAGGTCAAAGTGGTCGGCGGCCACGATCAGCTCGCCTTTGACACCGCTGCGGCTGAACTGCACCGTGTCGCTGGTCTCGCCTTCGAGCACCGTGCAGTCCATGCCAAAGGTCTGCTCCACTTGCTCGGCCCAGTCCTGGGCCACTTTGCGGGCTTTGGTCAGGCCAAGATGGTGCGGGCGGTGAATTTGGATGTCGGCCATCGGGATGCTTTCTGTTTTTGGGGTCAAGGCAGAGCTTGCAGTGTGGCGTGGCGCTGGTCGGCCGGCAAGGCGGCCAGGCGGCGTGCCTCGGCATGGAAGCGGGCAAAACTGCGGCCCTGCTGCTCAAACAGGCGCTCAAACGCCGGCACCCAGCCGTCGTAGGCCGCTTGCAGCGCCAGCGCGGCGTTGTTGGCACCTGCCAGCCACGGGTCGAAGCCGGCAAAGCCGGCCCAGGGGCCGGTGGGCAGGGCTTTGAGCGCTGCAAAGTCCGCCTGCATGGCGGCCATCAGCCCGGCTTTGTGTTGGCGCTTCTGGTCGTCCGGCAACGCACTGTCGTACAGCGCTTTGAGTGCTGCGCGGGTGCGGCCGGTGATGTCCCGGAAATCGGCCTGGCGCTGCTCGGCCGCAGCGTTGCCAGGCGCACGGCCCGTGGCGGCCCACCAGCGCGCCAGGCCCAGGCGCTCAACCGCCGTGGCATACGACTCGTTGAACGGCGTGTCGTCGGCGGCATAGGCCACCTGGTGCGCCAGCTCATGGAAGATCAGCCGCGCCAGGGATGATTCAGCGCCAGCGACAAACGTGTTGAGCAGCGGGTCGCCGCCCAGCCAGTTGGTCCAGCCTAGCGTGCTGTAGGCCGGCACACCGTAGACGCTGACCTCCAGCCCGGCAGCGCGCTGCACTTGGGCCTCGGCGTCGGCATCGGCCCGGGCAAAGTAGCCGCGGTAGCCCACGCAGCCCATCACCGGATAACACCAGGTCTTGAGGGTGAGCGACAGCTCGGGCGCGGCCACCACATTCCACACCACCGCGCTGCGGCCCAGATCGGCATAGCGGCGGTAGCTGGCGTTGTCGGGCAGCGCCAGCTCATGCACCGCAAAGTCCCGCAGTTGCTGGGCCAGCAGCAGGCGCTGGCGCAGCGCGGGCGGGGTGGCGGGGTCCGCCAGCCAGTCGGCCACCGGACGGGCGCGCTGCATCAAATCGATGTGGCCGGCCAGGGATTGGCCGTAATAGCCGAACGACGCGCCGGGCGCCGCCCCGCCCGCCGCACAACCGCCGCCCAGGGCCAAAGCCGCCAACGCCGTGACCGCGGCCAGCGCGCTGGCCAGGCGGGCCCGTCGGGCGCGGCGGCTCAAGCGCAAGCCACCTCGACCAGGCAATCGTAAAAAGTGGGGCCGCGGCCGATGTCGGTCAGGCGCTGGCTGGTCAGCTCATTGACGTTGCTGCCGTCCAGCCCCAGCTTGCGCCACCACACCCCCAGGCCGTTGACCACGCCGGGCCGCGCCCGGCCGCCCACTGCCGCCTTGCAGCGGTAGCTGCCGCGATCATTGAACACCCGCACCAGCGCGCCGTCGGCGATGCCGCGCGCGGCGGCGTCGTCGGCGTGCAATTCAACCAGGGGCTCGCCTTCGATGCTGCGCAGGCTTTTGACGTTGACGAAGCTGGAGTTCAAGAAGTTACGCGCTGGCGGCGAGATCATCGCCAGCGGGTAGCGCGCCGCCAGGCCGGGCGATGATTGCCGGCTTTCATACGGTGGCACAAAGTCAGGCACCGCCAGATCCGGCCCCAGCCCGGGCACCACCACCTGGGCCCGGCCGTTGGCGGTGGCAAAGCCGCCGTCGGCAAACGGCAGCGTGGGCAGCGCCAGCTTGACCCAGCCCTGGGCGCTGAGCGCCGCAAAATCAAGTGTGGGCACGGCCTGGCGGGCCAGTTGCTCATCCGTGTCCTGGAAACACGGCTCGGCAAAGCCCATCTGCGCGGCCAGCTCACGGAAGATCTGGGTGTTGGGCTTGGCCTGGCCCAGCGGCGCCACCGCCGGGTGGTTGATCAGCACATAGGTGTGGCCGTAGCTGGTGTGCACGTCCAGGTGCTCCAGCTGGGTGGTGGCGGGCAGCACGTAGTCGGCCTGGTCGGCGGTGTCGGTCAAAAAATGCTCCAGCACGACGGTGAACAAATCCGGGCGCTGGAAGCCGGCCACCACCTTGGGCGATTCAGGCGCCACCGCCACCGGGTTGCTGTTGTAGACGATCAGCGCCTCGATCTTGGGGCCGAAAGCGGGTGACGATTCACGCAGCAGGTCGTCGCCGAGGGTGCTCATGTT
>JANMKO010000632.1:0-2066 GCA_031372085.1 Betaproteobacteria bacterium | reverse complement strand
GATTGCCAAGCCCAAAGACATCCGCTTTGGCGACAACCTGCCCAAAACCCGCAGCGGCAAGATCATGCGGCGCCTGCTGCGATCAGTGGCCAAGGGCGAGGCGATCACGCAGGACACCTCGACGCTTGAGAATCCCGCGATATTGGACCAGTTGTCCGAGAACAACTGACAGCGCGCCGCGCCGCTGGGCGCAAGCACCCGCAAAAACGCCCTGCGATGCGGGGCTGGGCGGGGCAAGCGCCCGCAAAAAAGCCCTGCAGTGCGGGGCTGGGCGGGGCAAGCGCCCACAAAAAAGCCCCGCAGAGCGGGGCTTTTGGGTCCAGCGCCGATCACTTGATCGACAGCACCCAGGCTGCCAAGGTTTTGGCTTCGGCCGCGCTGACCTGCGGATTGGCCGGCATCGGAATCTGGCCCCAAACACCGACGCCCCCTTTCTGGATCTTTTCGGCCAACAGGGCTGCTGCGTCTTTCTGGCCCTCGTACTTGGCGGCCACCTCTTTGTAGGACGGGCCGACCAGCTTCTTGTCGGTGGCGTGACAGGCCAGACAGCTTTTTTTCTGGGCCAGATCGGCGTTGGCAAAAGCGGGTGGGGCCAACACGGTGACGAGTGCAAAAACCGAGGCGATTTTCTTCATGGTGTGCTTTCTGCGGATGAACAAGAATCAAGGCGGGACTACAGTCTGTGTAACGAATACTAGATCGGCCGGTTGACAGCACGCTGTCAAATCGGCATCGCAAGACAAGGCAGCAAGATGTGGTTGGTCGTCGTGGGCGTGTTGCTGATGGGCCTGAAGCTGGCCGGCCTGGGGCCGGTGGCGGGCTGGTCATGGTGGTGGGTGCTGGCGCCGTTTGCGGGCGCCGCGCTGTGGTGGCAGCTGGCCGACAGCGCCGGCTGGACCCAACGCGCCGCCGCCCGGCGAGAGCAGCGACGGGTGCAGCGCCGACGTGAGGCCCGGCTGGACGCGCTGGGCATGCGCCCGCCCAAATCGCATTTTGGCGGCGAGACAAGCTCTTTCAAATCCGAGGCTGCCGCACCCGGCCCGGCCAACGCCGACCCGGCGCCGCCCCGCCGGGACTGATCAACCCGGGTGGGCCGGCAGGCCGGCTCAATCAAATTTGTCAAGCACCGCACCCAGGCTGGCACTGGCCGCATGGTGGGCAAATTTGGCCAGCACGCCCCGGGTGTAGCGCGGCGCGGGCTGCACCCAGGCGGCACGGCGGCGCGCCAGCTCAGCGTCGGCCACATTCAACTGCAACAGCAACTGGTGCGCGTCGATGGTGATCGAGTCGCCATCGTGCACCAGCGCAATCACGCCGCCCAGATAAGCCTCGGGCGCCACATGGCCCACCACCATGCCCCAGGTGCCGCCCGAGAACCTGCCGTCTGTCACCAGGCCCACGCTCTCACCCAGGCCCTGGCCGATCAGCGCACCGGTGGGCGCCAGCATCTCGGGCATGCCCGGCCCGCCCTTCGGCCCCAGGTAGCGCAGCACCATCACGTCGCCAGCCACGATCTGCTTGGCCATGATCGCGGCCAGCGCGGTTTGCTCGTCCTCGAACACCCGGGCCGGGCCGGTCATCACCGGGCTTTTCAGGCCGGTGATCTTGGCCACGCAGCCGTCGGGCGCCAGGTTGCCGCGCAGGATGGCCAGGTGGCCCTGGGCGTAGATCGGGTTGGTGACCGGGCGGATCACTTTTTGATCGGGCGACAGATCGGGCACGTCGGCCAGGTTTTGGGCCACGGTCTTGCCGGTGATCGTGATGCAGTCACCGTGCAACAGGCCGGCCTTGAGCAGCTCTTTCATCACCGCCGGGATGCCGCCGGCATGGTGCAGGTCAATCGCCAGGTACTGGCCGCTGGGCTTCAAATCACACAGCACCGGCACTTTGCGGCGCATGCGCTCGAAGTCGTCGATGGTCCATTCGACCTCGGCCGCATGGGCGATGGCCAGAAAGTGCAGCACCGCGTTGGTCGATCCGCCGGTGGCCATGATCACCGCCACCGCGTTCTCGATAGCCTCTTTGGTGACGATGTCGCGCGGTTTGAGGTTGTTCTTGACGGCCTC